>NZ_JBOBHU010000007.1:0-252016 GCF_050587665.1 Rhizobium sp. Nf11,1
ATCGAAATTGTTGAATTATCGGCTTTTGCGCTCTTCCTCATAACGGCAATATCGGCAGCGCAATGCTAACCGCTCCGGAAAACTCGTTATTTTCAATATCGGCGAATAGCGGCCGCAGCCGGCGTTAGCACGGTGTTAGCGTAAGTCATCTACCATAGCGACACTATCGGAAAACCGGTTTGTCCGTTGCAACAGGGACAAATGGACGCTGGGGATCCCGGAAACGCCACGGCTTACGGAGATTGCATGAAACCGGTTCTAGCCAGCCTGATATTGTCGTCTGCCATGCTGCTGCTATCCAGCGCGTCTGGATTTGCCGCTTCTGGCGGATGGCAGTCGGATGGGCAAGGCACGAGATATTGGCATGTCACCCCGCCGCCCGGGCAATGCAATATAAGTCAGGCGAAAAACCGTGCGCTTCGGGCCGGCATCTATCGCAGCGAGATCATGCAGCAGGATGAGAATATCATCGTGCTCAGAGGTCTGGATGAATCGGGCGACCGGCGAACGATCGGTTTCGCCAACATCAGGGGCTGCCCTGAGTTGGAAGGCTATGAGGAGAGCCCGAAATTCTGAGGGCATGGTTAAAGCCGACTCTCGCAGTAACTGGCTCCGGCAACTAATTGCATAGCGCATCGGACGACGCGACCGGTCGGCCCGGGCCTCAAGACCGTCCAGGTGTCCGCGAACCCTTGGAAAACGATCTCCCGAAAACAGTGCGACGCCTGCTCCAGAAATACCCCATTTACCTCCCGGCGGGGATTGGAAGTGTGAAATCACCTTTGATTTCGTTGACATTATTCGTGATCGCTAAGGCTTTCAATCCCCACGATTCCCCGCCCCCGCGCCGGAGGTACACCGTCGCGGCACTTGTTGAAAACAGGCGGCGACCGCCGCGCTTTTCAAGTAAGAGACTCCATGCCTGAACAGGGCTACAGTCAGCCAAGATCGAAAGATGGAAATAAGTGGAGCAATAGACTCAACGACAAAATCGTGTCGCCGATTATTGGGGGCTACCAAGCGCATATTTACGTTCTGAAATGCATGATGGCAAAGTGCCAATCCTGCGTAAGTGGCACGACCTGATCACCGATATCGTGCGCGATTGTCCATGGAACCGTAATGAGCCGAGCTTTGGGAGCTGCTTCAAATCGATCTGTTACGAAGCGGCGGATATAGGCGGGACAAACGCCACGACGGACGCGACAGCATTGACCGTAACCAGACCGGTTATGTCTCGATCTCTTTGGGCGGCAAGCTGGATGGCAATGTTACCGCCGAGCGAATGGCCTACGAGTAGAACAGTATCGTGCCCCTGCCGGAGGACGCCCTGCCACTGCTGCCTCCCAACTCAACGAGTACAGGCACGCCAGACGGGGAGCCGCCGCTGGCGCGGGCCGACCGGGAATACAAATGAGCGCCCCTGAATGCTGATTTACAACAGCGCATAAAATAACGACTGAAATCGACCACGCCCGCAAATCTTTTATCGGGCCGTACTGTTCTCCCGCCAGGATCTCTGTGCTAGGCAGCCCCAAAAGCGCGCCACTGATGCGCGACCAGAGTTACGCTCTCGATATCGAAGGCAGTACGCTTGAAGGTTTACCGACCAGAGATTGACGGCCTAAGGGCCATATCGGTGATAGCGGTTATTCTCTATCACGCCGAGTTCACGGTGGCCGGCCGCACGCTGCTTTCCGGTGGGTACATCGGCGTCGATGTATTTTTTGTGATCAGCGGCTTCCTGATTTCCCAGATTTTGCTGACGGAGATCGAAGCGACGGGGCGTATCGATTTCCTTAAATTCTATGCCCGGCGTGCGCGCCGAATTCTGCCTGCGTTGTTCGCAGTCATTTTCGCGACGATGCCTTTCGCCTATTACTTTTTATTGCCGTTGGAACTCACGGACTACGCCAACTCCGTAGGTTCTTCGCTCCTGTTTGCATCGAATATCTATTTTTATTTTACTGCGGCCCAGTACGGAGAGCCCAACACCCTCCTCAAGCCTTTTCTGCACACCTGGTCGTTGAGCGTCGAAGAGCAGTTTTATATCGCCTTTCCGATCTTGTTGCTGATTGTGCGCCGATACCTGAAATCGAACTTTTTGCCATGCGTGTTGGTGGCGGCAGCCCTCAGCTTCGTATTCTGTTTCGTCACGGTACGGCACGATCCGCAGCAGGCCTTCTATTCGCCGCTCACCCGGGCCTGGGAACTGCTGGCCGGAACACTGCTCGCCTATTACGAGCTCAGACGTGGACGGCCTCGCCCCCAGCCGTTGCTCGCGGCGGCCGGGCTTATCCTCGTTCTTGGTTCACTCATCTTGTTTGGAAAGGATACGGTTCACCCTGGCCGGGTAACTGTGATCCCCGTCGTCGGGACCTGCCTTGTGCTCGCATTCGCCAGCCGTGAGAACGCAGCCGGGCGCCTGTTGGCTTCTCGACCTGCGGCGCTCACCGGATTGGTGTCCTACTCCTTATATTTGTGGCATTATCCGGTCTTCGCTTTCTGGCGGCTGACAAGCTTGGATTTCGGCAAGGGCGACAAGTTTCTCGCCATCGCAGTGACGGTCCTGGTCTCAGTCGTCAGCTTTGTCGTCATTGAAAAGCCGCTTCGCCACACCAGGAGAAGCCGCGCTCTCTGGATCACCCTGAGCTCATCCGTTGCAACCATCGCAGCTGTTGTCCTTTCAGCAATCACGATGGCCGGTTTTCCTCACAGGCTGGATGAAGTCTATTCACCTGTCGCGCAGGCGAACGAAGCACGGCTCGAAAGCACTTTTCTAAGCTTGAACGACAACATTCAAGCTGAGAAGCCCGTTATCTTCATCATTGGAGACTCGCACGCCAGAAATTGGTCGATTGCGCTGAAAAATTACGTCGATACCGATCGGTATCAAGTCGTGGCGCTCAGCTATTTGAACTGCATGGTGGAGATCAAGAACGATAGTGTGAAGGCCCCCTCACGCGCCAGCATTTACGACAAATACTGCATTCCCTTTGAAAAATATATCAACGACAAATCATTGCTCAGCCGAACGAAAGCGATCTTCCTCACGAGCCTTCGGCCTTTCGAATACACCGTCAACCCGTTCAGGTTCGAGCTTATTTCCTGGATGAAAAGCCACTCGGATAATGCGCGCGTTTTCGTGTTCGGAAATTATTTCCAGCTCGACGAATTGCACTCGTGCCTGGGCCTGATGTTTCAGAGAAAATCCGACGCCTCTATCTGCCTGCGATCGGCGAGCTATCCGCCGGCCAACCAGCCTTTAGAGCAACTGCCATTTTTCCCCTCCGATCTTCCGTTCACCTACGTCGATATCGTCAAGCTTCACTGCGATTACGACAAGGAGAAATGCCTCACCAGCAGCAGGGGTGTTCCATTCATCACAGACTGGAACCATATGACAGCCGAATTTCTGACGACGTTGATTGGTGACATTCTGGAAAAGAAAACCGCCGATCTACGCAGCGACGGTCTCCTCGATTTCCTGGTACCGCCGCACGCCGGGCAGGCCGAACGAACGGCAAGTTCTGAGCCGGCCGCTGGTCCCGCGTCTTCCGCTTCTCCATCAAATTAAGCGGCGAGATGCCGGGAACGCCGGTGAACCTGGTGTTCAAGCCCGAGCTTTCGGCATCCCGGTAGGGCTGATCTCAATCATCAACGCTTGATGCGCGGCGCCGAACCTGCCGGAAGCAGGCCCTCGGTTTCCAAAGCGCGTGATGTCTCGACGGAACTTTTGCGTGCCTTCTTCAATTTAGGAAATACTTGTTCGGAGATGTGCGCCATGAATGTGAGCGACGAAAGAACTGTCTCCTTGTGGGCCTCGCTCAGGGTTATGCCCGACGCCACTCCACTCGCTGGGAACGATGAGGCCGATGCCGTTGTCATCGGCTCCGGAATTGCCGGCTTGTCGGTAGCCTACGAACTCGCCCTTGCAGGGCAGAAGGTTGATGTCATCGATCGCGGCCAGATAGGCAGCGGCATGACGGCCCGCACGACGGCGCATCTGTCATCCATATGCGACGACTATTTTTCCAAGTTGATTGATCTTCGAGGGCGCGATCTGGCCCGGCAGTTTCATGAGAGCCAATCGGCTGCGATCGACCGGATCGAAGCGATCCAAGGGTCCGAAGGTATCGCCTGTGATTTCAGACGTGTCGACGGGTTCCTGTTTCCATCGTCCGAAGGTGAGGAAGCCGATCTCAAACGCGAATTCGACGCCGCACTGCGAATCGGCGCCGCGGTCGAAAAAGTCACGGGCCTGCCATTTGCGGGATGCGCTGCGACACCCGCGCTTCGCTATATCAATCAGGCGACCTTCCATCCGCTCAAATATCTCCGTGGGCTGACGGCGGGCATTCGCGCTCGCGGCGGCAAACTCTTCTGCGACACGGTGGTCGAGCAGGTCGAGGAGACAGAATCCGGTGTCCGTGTGTCGACGAACTCCGGCTTCAGCATCACCGGCAAATGGGCCGTGGTCGCCACCAATTCGCCGATCAATGACCGCGTCGCCATTCACACCAAGCAAGCGCCGTATCGGACCTACGCGATGGCTTTCGAGATCAAACGCGGGGCGATCGCAGATGGGCTCTATTGGGACATGGAAGATCCCTATCATTACGTGCGTCTGCAACCCGGTGACGGCGCGACGGACTTTCTCATCGTCGGCGGTGAAGACCACAAAACCGGCGCCGTCGACGATGCCGGAGAGCGCTTCGCCGCCTTGACGGCCTGGACCAGGCGTCTGGTGCCGGATATCGGAGCCGAGACCCATCGCTGGTCGGGCCAGGTCATGGAGACGATCGACTACGCCGCCTTCATCGGCCGCAATCCCGGCAATCGACGCGTGTTCGTCGTCACCGGCGATTCCGGCGAAGGCATGACCCATGGCGTGGTCGCTTCACTGTTGATCCGCGATCTCGTTCTCAATGGCGACAGTCCGTGGCGGGAACTTTACGAGCCCTCGCGCAAGACGCCCCGGGCGATCGGCGATTACCTGATGGAGAATGCGACGGCGATCAAGAATTTCGCAGAGTATGTCGCGCCTGGCGAACGCGATTCCGTCGATAAGTTGCAGCCCGGTGAAGGCGCCATTGTCCGGGAGGGGCTCACCAAGATCGCCGCCTTTCGAACAGAGGCTGGGGTGCTCTACAAACAATCGGCATCTTGCACCCATATAGGCTGCCACGTGCACTGGAATTCCCTTGAGCGCTGCTGGGATTGTCCTTGCCATGGCTCACATTTCGCCGTCGACGGCACCGCTTTGAACGGCCCGGCTGTCTCGCCGTTGGCCGGCATTTAATAGTCCCTTCTGTTGCTCATTCAGGTCCCGCAGGCGGGTAAGATGATCAGACGGCGAGGGCCGGCATGATCGGATGGTCGTGCCCTGAAAGTTCTTCGCGCTTACGGGCGAGACGGAAGGTTTGATGCAACCGCCTCGCCCAGATCAAGCTCAAAGTGGTGCGCACATGAACGGGCTTGACGCCTCGGACGGCCCACATTCAATTCGCCAAACCTCCACATGCGCTCGTTAGCAATTTGTTGACCATAAGCTGCCTTTACTGGGTCTGATGGATGCGGAGGTTTCCCCCCGTCATCGAAGGTTTGGTGTGGGACGGGATTGGTCGTGCTGGAGTATTCACAGGGTTTGTCGGGTGAAGGCTTGGGCGAAATTGCCGCGCTCCTGTCGCGGGCCAAACGCTTCGCAGCGCAGACCATTCTGCCGGCTCTCTTTGCGCTGCCGGCATTTGCCGGTTCTGCATCCCTTGCCTCGGCGGAAGATCGGGCGCTGAAGCTTTTCTTCACCCACACGGGCGAGAGGGCCACGATCACCTACAAGCGGGATGGAAAGTTCGATTCCAGGGGCCTTGCCCAGATCAACCGGTTTCTGCGCGACTGGCGAAGGAATGAGCCGACACGGATGGACCCGCGGCTGCTCGACCTGGTCTGGGAGGTGTATAAGAAGAGCGGCGGCAAGGATTATATCCACGTCGTCTCGGCCTATCGTTCCCCTGCCACCAACAACATGCTGCGCAACCGTTCGCGCAGCACTGGCGTCGCCAAGAAGAGTCAGCACATGCTGGGCAAGGCGATGGATTTCTACGTTCCCGGCGTGAAGCTTGCGACGCTGCGTGCCATTGCCATGCAGATGCAGGTCGGCGGTGTCGGATATTATCCGACCTCGGGATCGCCCTTCGTGCATCTCGACGTCGGCAATGTCCGGGCCTGGCCCCGCATGTCCCGGCAGGAACTCGCGCGCATATTCCCGAATGGGAAGACGATGCATCTTCCGGCCGACGGCCGGCCGCTGCCGGGATATGATCAGGCGGTTGCGAACTACAGGAAACGCGTCAGCTCCACCTCGATCGAGATCGCCAGCACCGCGGGAGAAGACGAAGACGCGGGAGCCTCGACTGGGTCGAGCAGCGATACGAGAGACCGCAAGCTGTTGACGGCGCTGCTGCCGACGCCGAAAAGCCGGGCATTGAATGCGCTGGCACTACAAACCGGCGCGGTCGAGCGGGATGACGAAGGCGCCGCGCCCGATCTTTCATCTCTCCCGATTCCGATACCGGCGATGCGCCCCCTCCCCCTGGCGCAGGACGCGGGCGCGGACGACAGGCTGGTGACTGCCTCGATCGGCCCGATTGCAGCACTTCCGGAGAGACGCTCGCCCGCATTGCCGGCTCACGCGCGTTTCCATCCCGTCGTTGCCGCACAGCAGACCTCCAGACAGGGCGCCGACATGATCGCCTCCCTGCCGATGACCGCTTCCTGGGAAGAAGCAGATTTCCTTGGGTCGACGTCCGAAGCGGCGCTGATGCAATGGGCGCTGCATTCTCCCGGCGCGGCGATCGGATTGAGCGCGCCTCGCCTTTCCCCACGCACGGTCCATCGCGAGGCTAATGTCGCGGCTTCAGACGAGAACCCCGTTCCGGTCGCCGCCACAGGTCCGTTCGACGCCGACGGGTTTTCGCCGCTCCCGGAGGGTTGACCACCGAAAAACGACAGATGCATAGGGGTCAGAAGTCGTTTCTAAGCTTGCGTCAGAGAATTGCTCCGGTGCTGTGGGTACAATGGCGGAGAGCTAATGGCGATACGGCAATAGCAGAGATGCTCTTCTCTCCGTACCCATCGGATCAACAGAGCTGTTAAAATATCTCAACGCAAGGTTTGAAATATATCATCACTCGCTCAGCGCTTCTGAGCCGTATCAACAAGATCATAAGTCGTAGGAACTTCTTCAATGCCCGTGAGTTAAGAGTGCGGATGTGATCGTCGCTCAGTCGACTTTGCATTTGTCCTTTCCAACTCTTCGCAGCCCCGCAATCCAGCGGGGCTTTTTTTGCTGAAGTACTTTGCTCTGTACGGCATCGTACGGAAACTCTTCCGGCCCGCCGGCGTTTCTTGCTTCGGATCGCGCAGAGGGAGCCTCTCCTGTCTCCGCGCGCACCCCTATGCTCTGTGCGATCCACACTACCTCGAGACTTTTCTGAGATCCGATTGCGAACAGCGGCAAGGCAACGCGTAAATCGATGATCGCCGCCGCCGCCAGCATTTCATGCGGCCTGAACGGCGTTGTGCATATGCCACCGGCTCATCTCACTGTCTCAGTGAACAACCGCGATCACCCGTATCCCGGCTTCCTCCGCGGCGCGAATGAGGGCGGCGCGCGCCATATCGGGCGAAATATTGCCCTGGATCGCGTCCAGGCAAGTCTTTACAGCCGCTATGTATTCCCGGCCGTCATCCGTCGGCCAGGCGGCGACAAGCGCCCCGGCGACCTCGCCGAGCGACCGGACCAGCCTGTGTTTTTCCTGACCGCCCATCACAAGCATCAGAGGCGCGAAGTCTTCGCTTGTGTGCCAGTCCACAATTCCGACCGTCTGTATTGCCATTCGTTCCTTCACCTCACAAAGAAGCCTTTCCCATCCGCTGAAACGCAGGCGCCGGGTTCGGCAGGTTGGCGCTTCGCCAGGAGGTCTCGACGGTGTTTCGCGACAGACCAAAACCTTCCTGAGATGTCCCTTCAATCGGACGGGAAGCATCTAAGGCAGGTGATGCAGGGGAAAAGCCGGACCTAAGTCGGACTGGAAGGGCGGCCGCTGCTGTTCATATAATAGAGTCATGTAACCTGCAGGTCCGTGGAGGGGCGGAACGGGAGGAGGAGATGAAGTTCGGCCCCAATAACAACAACCACGAAGAGCGCTTTTCGCAAGGCCACAGTTCGGCAGCAACCGTCGCCACAATCGAAGCAGCCCTTTCCGCTGATCCCGACATCGACAGCAGCGCTATCGAGGTCAGGATGCTCGGTCCTGTCGTGCTGCTCGAAGGCTATATCACCAAGCCCGCCGACCGCGACAAAGCCATCGCGCTTGCGGCGATGATCGTCGGCGAGGAGAATGTCCACGACCGGATGCTGAGCCGTTTCTCCACGCAGTAGCGAGGGGTCGGCGGCTGGGACCAAGGTCGGCTAAGCCCCGGCCTCAAGTCCTAACTCCGGAACCGTTCCTCCATTATCCGGTTGGTACGCCAGCGGAACCAACCGCATCAATGGAGCAACAGATGAATATCAAAGCAGTAACAACTGCCGCTGGTCTCCTGTTGGCATCGACGTCTGCCTTTGCGCAGCAGTCGACGGTCACAGGTGCGGTCGGTGGCGCCGCGACGGGTGCGATCGTCGGCGGCCCGGTGGGTGCTGCTGTCGGCGGCATCGTCGGCGGCGTCGCAGGCAGCGTCATCGATCCGCCGCCGCCAAAGGTGGTGACCTATGTCGAGCAGGCTCCCGCCCCGGCTGAACGCGTCGTGGTGAAGGAGAGGGTCGTCGTCGGGCAGCCCCTGCCGGAGACCGTTGTCGTGACGCCAATTCCCGACGATCCGAAATATGCCTATGCGATCGTCAATGATCAGCGTGTGATCGTCGAACCTTCCTCGCGGACGGTCATCCAGGTCATCAAGTGACAGACGGGCGGCAAAGCCGCCATTCCAACAATCAGGGCGCGCATGTCACGCATGAGAATGCGGGCGGCACCGCCTGTTCGAACTTCGGAGAATGATCATGAGAAGCAACCATCTCACCATGCTTTTTGCAGCGCTGTCGCTCAGCGTTTCGCCGCTTGCGACACTGCCAGCCGCGGCCCAGCAGGACACCACCAAGAGCAGCGGCCAGACCCAGTCCGGTTCTCAAAGCACGGATTCCGGTTCGCAATCCGGGGCCGGCAAGACCGACTGCACCCCCGATGCTTCCGGGGCCTGCCCGCAGGGCAAGGGCCAGACGACGCAGCAGAAATCCGGCCAGGGCTCCGACATGAAAAAGAGCGCTGAACAGCCTTCCAACGACAACAGCTCGACGAGCGGAAGCACCTCGGGCAAGGCTTCGACGGAAACCAAGCCCGCAACGCCGGACGCCAGCGGCGCCACCACCACCGAACAGAAGCCCGCCGCCAAATCCGGCACGACCGATACCAGCGGCTCGGCCACCACAGGCACAAAAGGCACCACTACGCAGAGCGGCGATGCGACCAAGCAGTCGACTGATCAGAACGCGACGACGACAAACAAGAGCTCGTCGGAAACCAACGTCAACAACAACACGACGACGAACAAGCAGACTTCGAACACCACCAACGTCAACATCTCGGTCGAACAGCAGACCGAAATTCGATCGGTGGTGAAGGAGGTCCATGTCGCACCGGTGAAGGAAGTGGACTTCACGGTCTCCGTCGGGGTGAAAATCCCGAAAAAGGTGCGGCTCGAACCATTGCCGCCGCGCATCGTCAAGATCGTTCCGCAGTATGAAGGCTATCGCTTCTTCATCCTTGCGGATGGCCGGATCGTCATCGTCGATCCCGATGCGCTGACGATTGTCTATATCATCGAGGCCTAAGGCCTAACACGCAGGTTCCGGCGGCGTCTTTTTCGCCGCCGGGCGGCCCACCGACACCCGCCATCCAATACGCACATTGAGTGACTGGCCTTCCTCCCGGCTTGAGCGTTTACTCTGTCGCTCTGGCGGAGGAAGCAGACCATGGCCATGTATCTCACACGCTTCAGCTATACGCCCGAAACCTGGGCGCGCATGATCGAAAAGCCTGAGGATCGCCGCGAGGCGGCACGCAGCTACATCGAATCCGTGGGCGGCAAACTCCATGGGTTCTGGTATGCCTTCGGCGAGCATGACGGATGGAATTTGTGGGAGGCGCCCGACAACGTATCGATGGCGGCCGTCACGCTTGCGATCGGCGCCGGCGGCGCGCTCAGCTCGATCGAGACCACCGTGCTGCTCGAAGTCGAGGATACGATCCAGGCCTTGGAAAGAGCGAAGTCGATCCGATACCGCCCGCCGGCGGCCTAGGTTGCGGTAGCATCAAAGCGCGCCGAGACCTTTCGGATCCGCTCGCGCTTCAGTTCATTGTTTACGCATGCTGCTGTCGAAGAACCACAGCCTACTCGCTCTGCCGGAAATTCCGGATCCGATCGAACAGCACCGCCAGCACGATCGCGCCGCCGATAAAGGTCCCCTGCCAGAAGGCGTTGATGCCGAGCAGACCGAGGCTGTTGCGGATCACTTCGATCAGAGCCGCGCCGACCAGGGCGCCGAAAGCGGTGCCGACGCCGCCGGCGAGATTGGCGCCGCCAATGACGGCGGCGGCGATGACCTGCAGTTCCATGCCGGCCCCGATATTGGTGGTGACGGCGCCGAGCCAGCCGGTCTGGACGATGCCGGCAATGCCGGCCGACAGCGCCGAGATCATGTAGACGGCGACCTTGATGCGACGCACCGGAACGCCGGTCAGTGTCGCGGCGTGTTCATTGCCGCCGATGGCGAAGATATAGCGGCCGAACCGCGTCCAGCGCAGCACGAAGCCGGTCAGAAGCGCCAGAATGATCATGTAGAGGACAGGATTGGCGATGCCGAGAAACCAGGCGCCGCCGCCGAGCGCCAGGAGCTTGTCGTGATCGGGACCGAACTGGAAAACGACGGTGTTGTTGGAGGCGACCATGGCGAGGCTGCGCGCCACCGACAGCATGCCAAGCGTCACCACGAAGGGCGGGAAATCGAGATAGGCGATCATGACGCCATTGAAAGCGCCGACGACAAGCGCCGTGCCGATTGCGGCCGCTATGCCGATTTCGATGCCGTAACCGGCATGCATGGTGACAGCCAGCACCATGCTGCAGAGGCAGAGCACCGAGCCGACGGAGAGGTCGATGCCGCCGGTGATGATGACCAGCGTCATGCCGAGCGCGATGATGGCGACGAAGGTGACGTTGCGGGTGATGTTGTAAAGGTTCTTCGCCGTCGCGAAGGAATCCGTGGCAAAGGACAGGAAGAAGCAGGCGAGGATGACGGCGATCAGCACCCAGAAGGTCTGACTGCCGACGAACTCCGAAAGCCGGCTTCGCTCTCTCTGCGCAATCGTCTGATCGAGGGTAACTGCCATTGCTGACCTTCTTTTCTGCCCAGTTCCACGCCTCTCAAACCTGTTCGATGGCGCCTGTTATGAGACCCGTCACTTCCTCCGGCGAGCTCGCCGCAATCGATTTGTCGGCGACTTTCCGGCCGCGGCGCATGACGATCACCCGATCGGCGACGGTAAAGACGTCGGGCATGCGGTGACTGATCAGCACGACCGCGATGCCGCGATCACGCAGCTCGCGGATCAGGTTCAAGACCTCCGCCACCTGGCGGACCGAAATCGCAGCGGTCGGCTCGTCCATCAGCACGATCTTCGCTTCCGACAGCATGGTGCGGCCGATCGCCACCGCCTGCCGCTGGCCGCCCGACATCTGCTTGACGAGGTCACGCGGGCGGGTTTCCGATTTCAGCTCCTTGAAGATCTCGCCGGCGCGCCTGTACATCGTCTTGTAATCGAGCACGCGGAACGGACCGATGCCGCGGCGGAGCTCCCGGCCGAGGAAGACATTGGCGGCGGCCGTCAGATTGTTGCAGAGCGCCAGATCCTGATGAACGATCTCGATGCCGTGCTGGCGCGCCTCGACCGGCCGGTGCATGACGATCTCCTTGCCGTCGAGCCGCATCGTGCCCTCGCTCGGCCGGAAGTTGCCGGCGATCATCTTGACCAGCGTGCTCTTTCCCGCGCCGTTATCGCCCATCAGACCGACGACCTGGCCGGCTTCGAGCGTAAACGACACATCGTTCACCGCCTGGATGGCGCCGAAATGCTTAGAAATATTGGTGAGCTCGAGAACCGCTACCAGCCGACCACCCTCCCCGGAACCTGCAGGCCTGCCTTCGTCGCCGGTTGCCGAAGCCGGTTGCCAGTCAGACGCCTGCGATCTCGCTTTTGCCGATCTCCTCCCGGAAAAGCGATTTGGTTCATTAATGCAAAAGCGCCATGAATGGTCAATCAAATGTCCGCTAAAACGGCCTCTCATCACAAAAATCTATTTTGTACGACAAATAGAGATTGACGCCGGAAACGCGCGCATATTAGCTGTTGCTGGGGAGAGAGGTATGCTGATCCTTGTCACCGGGGCTACGGGCAAGGTCGGGCGGCGCTTCATTACTGGGCTGCTTGACGAGCCGCGATTTTCCAAGGCACGCATTCGCGCGCTTTGCCATAATCGCGTGCTTGAGGAAACCGACCGCGTCAGTGTCGTGAAGGGTTCGATCGCCGACAGCAATGTTGTCGCAGCGGCCATGGACGGTGTCACCCATGTCCTGCATCTCGCCACCTGCAAGGAAACGCCCGACAATGTGATGGATGTTACCGTCAAGGGGCTGTTCTGGCTGCTGGAAACCTTTCGCCTAAGCCCGACGGCGCGGCAGTTCATCTTGATCGGCGGCGATGCCGGCGTCGGCCATTTCTTCTATCGTCACGACGGGCCGGTGACCGAAAAGACGCCGCATCGCGCCTATCCCGGCTGCTACGCGCTCTCCAAGGTGCTGGAAGAGGTGATGCTCGAGCAGTTCGCCATCCAGTATGGCATCAACAGCTGCTGCCTGCGGGCGCCCTGGATCATGGAGAAGGACGATTTCAAATATACACTCTCCTTCGGCGACGATGTCTTCGGCGGGCCGGACTGGAAGAGCCTGGTGCCGCCGGCCGATGCGGAACGTTATGCGCGCGACGCCACGGTGCCGCTGTTGCGCGATGCCGACGGGCGGCCGCTGAAGCGCAATTTCGTCCATGTCGACGATCTCGTCTCGGCGATTCTGGCGGCGATCGACAATCCGCGCGCCGTGGGGCAGCTTTTCAACATCGCGATGGATCGGCCGGTCGATTACGGCGAGGTCGCCGCTTATCTCGCCCGCACGCGCGGGCTCGGCTCCGTCGATATTCCGAGCGAATATCACTCGAACTGGATGGACAACAGCAAGGCGAAGTTCCTGTTGGACTGGCGCCCCGTCTACGATCTGGAAAAGCTTATCGATTCAGCCTGGGAATACCGGCGTTCAAGGGAGGAGCCTCGTATCGTCTGGTATCCCGGTTGATAACAGGGCGGACGAAGGCGTCCGCCTTTTCACAAAGGGAGGAAGCTATGAGGAAGGCATTATTGCTGGCTGCCGCTGCAGCTCTGGCGTTCACGGCCGGCGAGGCCATGGCCGCCAAGAAGCAGCTCGTTATCGTCGTCAAGGGTCTCGACAACCCGTTCTTCGAGGCGATCAACCAGGGCTGCCAGAAATGGAACAAGGAAAACGCTTCGGCCGAATATGAATGCTTCTACACCGGCCCGGCATCGACCTCGGATGAAGCCGGCGAGGCGCAGATCGTCCAGGATATGCTCGGCAAGGCCGATACGGCGGCGATTGCCATCTCGCCGTCGAACGCCAAGCTGATCGCCCAGACGCTCAAGACGGCCAATCCGAGCGTGCCTGTCATGACGCTCGATGCCGATCTTGCCGCGGAAGATTCCGCTCTGCGCAAGACCTATCTCGGCACCGACAACTATCTGATGGGGGCGCGGATCGGCGAATACATCAAGAAGGCCAAGCCGAAGGGCGGCAAGATCTGCACCATCGAAGGCAATCCCGGCGCCGACAACATCCTGCGCCGCGCCCAGGGCATGCGTGACACGTTGAGCGGCAAGAAGGGACTAGACGCCCTTAAGGGTGAAGGTGGCTGGACCGAGGTGGCGGGCTGCCCGGTCTTTACCAATGACGACGGCGCCAAGGGCGTGCAGGCGATGACCGACATCCTCGCCGCCAATCCCGACCTCGACGCCTTCGGTATCATGGGCGGCTGGCCGCTGTTCGGCGCTCCGCAGCCCTATCGCGACCTGTTCAAGCCGATGGCCGACAAGATCGCCAAGAACGAGTTCGTCATCGGCGCCGCCGACACCATCGGCGACGAAGTGGCGATCGCCAAGGAGGGCCTGGTAACCGCGCTCGTCGGCCAGCGGCCTTTTGAAATGGGCTACAAGGCGCCGACTGTGATGATGGACCTGATCTCCGGCAAGAAGGTCGATGATCCGGTCTTTACCGGGCTGGACGAGTGCACCAAGGATACGGTGGACACCTGCATCCAGAAATGACGCCGCGTTCGGAGCGCCCATTCCGGTGGGCGCTCCCCTGGACTACCTTTCGATCTCCGAAAAGATCCAGTCGGAAAAAGCGCGCATGGCCGCCGTGATCGGCCGCGACTGCAGGCGCGTCAGCCAATAGCTTCCAAGCGAGATGGCGGTGGCGAAAGGCTGCACGATCGCGCCCGAGCAGAGGTGCCTTGAAAACATCGAGGGCGGGGCGAGCGCCACGCCCAGCCCCTGGAGGGCCGCCTCCATCATGCCGACGGAGGAATCGAAGACGATGCCGGCATTGACCTGGGCGGCCGGCGGCACGCCCGCGGCCTGAAACCAGGTGCTCCACTCATCCGTGCGGTAGCTGCGAAGCAGTGTCGCTCCGGCAAGGTCTGCCGGCGATCGGAGATCATCGGCCAGTTTCGGGGTGCAAAGAGGCGAAAGCGGCGCTTCGAACAGGCGCTGCGCCTCAGTGCCGTGCCATGAGCCGCTGCCGAAGCGGATGGCGAAATCGAGCCCTTCCGCCGCCGGATCGACGCGGTTGTTGTTGGTGGAAATGCGCAGATCGATGAAGGGATGCCGGCGCTGAAAGCCCGCAAGCCGCGGCAGGAGCCAGCCGACGGCGAAGGTTCCGACGACACCGAGGAACAGCAGTTCGCGCACCTGCCCGGCCTCGATCCTGTCGAGCGTCGTCGCCATCTGGTCAAAGGAGGCGGTGACCGTCGGCAGCAGCGCTTCGCCTTCCGCGGTGATCTTCAAGCCGCGGGGAAGGCGCTGGAACAGCGCCACCCCCAACCGCTTCTCCAGGCCCTTGACCTGCTGGCTGACGGCCGCCTGGGTGACGCAGAGTTCGATTGCAGCGCGGGTGAAGCTCAGATGCCGCGCGGAGGCTTCGAAAGCCCTGAGGCCGTTTAGGGGAAGGAATTGCCGAACCATGTGAGCCCTAGAAATTCTTGTGGCTGTTGCGAGATATCATCGTTTGCGGTCATAAAACAGCGTAGCTAATCCCCTCCTCGGCGCATTTTCTGCGCTGCATCGACCTGGCGATTTGGAGATGATTGATATGAAGAATGTGGGGATGGGAATTTTATCGGCCGCCTTGATCTCGGCATGCACTTGCGCAAGCGGCTTTGCCGCCGATGCCGCGAAAGTGAGGGCGATCGCCGACGCCGCGATCAAGCCGGTCATGGAGAAAAACGCCATCCCGGGCATTGCCGTCGGCATCACCGTCGATGGAGAGCAGCACGTCTTCACTTATGGCGTCGAATCGAAGGAGACCGGCCGGCCGGTGGCGCCGACGACGCTGTTCGAACTCGGATCGATCAGCAAGACTTTCACTGCGACGCTGGCATCTTACGCTGACGCGAAGGGCGGGTTTTCGCTTGACCGCAAGGTGAGCACATATCTGCCGGCGATGAAGGGCAAGCCGTTCGGCGATGTCGTGCTTATCAATCTCGCTACCCATGCCGCCGGCGGATTTCCGTTGCAGCTGCCCGATGACGTCAAGACCGAAAAGCAGCTGCTTTCCTATTTCGCCGCCTGGCAGCCCTCTCATGCGGCGGGGACGCAGAGAAGTTACGCCAATCCGAGCATCGGCATGCTCGGCTATATCACCGCGAAGGCCATGGGCGGCGATTTCGCCGCCCTTATGGAAGGCAAGCTGTTTGCGGCTCTCGGATTAGAGAGCACCTATATCAATGTGCCGAACTCGCGGCTGGCCGATTATGCTCAAGGTTATAAGCGCAATGGCGAGCCGGCGCGGCTGACGCCGGCCCTGCTCTCCTCGGAAGCCTATGGCGTGAGATCGACGGCCGGCGACGTGATCCGCTTCGTCGGCGCCAATATGGGCGTGGTCAAGCTCGACGGAACACTGCAGCAAGCGATTATCAGTACCCATACCGGATATTTCAGCGTCGGGGCGATGACCCAGGATCTGATCTGGGAGCAATACGCCTATCCCGCCACCCTGGCGAGCCTGCTCGAAGGCAATTCGCCCGCGATGCTGAAGACCATTCCGGTTTCTGAACTGCGGCCGCCGATGAAGCCGCGTGACGACGTCTGGATCAACAAGACCGGCTCGACCAACGGCTTCGGCGCCTATGTCGCCTTCATTCCGCAGGAGCGCCTTGGAATCGCCATTCTGGCCAATAAAAACTATCCCAACGAGGATCGGATTGCCGCAGCCTATCGGATATTGACCGCACTTACAGCCGACTGATCGGAAATGGGCGCAGTCGGCGTGACAGACCCAAAGCGGCTGTTCACCCGTCGGACCTTGAAGCACACGGAGGGCAACACTCTGAATCAACGTGCTCGTCTCGCGTCGGACTTTAGCCCGATGCGCGACCGCACCCTTGTGATAGACCCTTGGCGGCCGGACATGCTGTGGCCGAGCCGGCTGCAACGTATGTCCAACGACCGTAATCTCGCCGCTACTACCGGGAGTAAGTGCAAATTAATAATTAAGATTAATGCGCGAGTATTTCCTGGAATATCTCTAAGCAATTGCCAGTCCTCATAGGGAATGCTAATAAACAACTACCTTTCTTGAAGTCATCAGGGGCAATGCAAATGAAAACTGTATTGATTTCGGGCGGAGCTGGTTTCATCGGATCGCATCTGTGCGATCGACTTCTGCTTCGGACTGACGTTCAGAAACTCGTTGTTGTCGACAATCTTTGGACCGGACTTTTCGAAAACATCGAACACATTAGGGACCCGCGTTTCCACTTCGTGAAATCGGATGTCGAAGCCTTGCAGACCTCCGATAAATTCGACGAAATCTACCATCTCGCCTCTCCCGCATCGCCGCCCTGGTATATGAAGGAGCCGAAGCGGACGATTTCCGCCAATCTTCTCGGGGCAATGCGGCTTCTCGATCTCCTGAAAAAGGGGGGTCGTTTCGGCTTTACCTCGTCTTCCGAAGTCTATGGCGATCCGCTCGTCTCGCCGCAGCCGGAATCCTACAAGGGCCAGGTCGACTGTACCGGCCCACGCTCGTCCTACGACGAGAGCAAGCGCTGCACGGAATCGCTGCTGTTCGAGATGCAGCGTACCCAGGGGCTCGACGTCAAGGTCATCCGTCCCTTCAACATTTATGGCCCGAGAACCCGCGCCGACGATGGGCGGGCGGTCTCCAACTTCATCACCCAGGCGCTTTCGGGCCGCCCGATCACCGTGTTCGGCGACGGTCTGCAATCCCGCAGCTGGGGCTATGTCGACGATATCGTCGACGGTTTCGCCCGTTATTTCTGGATAAACCAAACCGACTATAAGGGGCCGCTGAATATCGGCAACGATCGCGAGATTTCGGTTCTCGAGGTCGCGCAATATGTCTCCCGGCTCGTTGGCGGCGTGCCGATCGTCTTTGAGCCCTCCCCCCCGCAGGATCCCACCAACCGGCGGCCAGACCTCAGCAATGCGAACTACGTCATGCCCGAGTGGTCGTGTAAGATCAGTTACGAGCAAGGCGTGGCCCTGACGCTCGAATGGTTCAGGGAAAAAATGAAGGCCGAGAAGCAATCATCACAGCTGCGCAGCGCGCATCGTTGATGCCGACGGCTTGGGACGGCGCGCGGCCTTTCGGACGCGCGAAGGGCGCCGATATTCTGAACCGGCGCATCGTGCCGTCAGATCAGCCCGATCTAGGGCCGATGCGCAAGGTTGAAGGGTGCGATCGAGAGAGCGTTGATGCGAGAACCAATTCCGGCTGATCTGAAGGACATCCGCTTTCCCGTACCAATTCGCTATCTGGATCTCGCCTCGGCCGAGGTCGATACCGGCTCATCCGCCCTTTCCGAGGGGTTGGTGATCTTTCTGTCGGATGGCCTTCCCGTAGGACAGGCCTATGTCGACAAGCCAGAGAACACGGCCGCACTCGCCTTGCGCGTCGTGCAGCCCGAGACGGTCGAGCATGCGCATCAGGTCGCGCAAATCCCGCTTAAAAATCACGACGTCAGTATTCTGATCTGCACCAAGGACCGGCCCGACGAGCTGGCCCGCTGCTTGGCATCCATCCCCAGACAATCTCTTCCGCCGGTCGAGATCGTCGTTGTCGACAACGCATCGGCCGGCGATGGCACGCGTCGTGTCGCAGAGGCGGCCGGCGCCACCTATGTCCGTGAGGATAGGATCGGCCTCGACTATGCCCGAAACGCTGCCGTGCGCGCGGCAACGACGGAATTCGTCGCCTTCACGGACGACGATGTGGTGCTTCACGAACGATGGCTCGAGAACCTGATGAAGGGGTTCGACCAGCCCGAAATCGGGTGCGTCACCGGCCTTGTCCTTCCCGGAGAGCTTTCCACGCCCGCGCAACTGATATTCGAAAGACACTGGGGGTTCGGCCGAGGCTATCGGCGCAGGGACTTCGATCGGCACTTCTATCGCAGCCATAAGCGGCATAAAAATCCCATGTCGATGGTCGGCGCAGGAGCAAGCCAGGCGTTTCGTCGCAAAGTGTTCGATGAATGCGGATTATTCGACGTCCGACTCGGCGCGGGGGCGGCTGGGTGTTCGGACGACTCCGAATTCTGGGATCGGCTTCTCCATCATGGCCATACTTGCCGCTACGAGCCGACCGCGGTTTCGTGGCATTTTCACCGCAAGGACATGGAAGGGCTGGCAAAACAGATCCATCAATATATGAAAGGCCATGTCGCTGCGCTGCTGATCCAGTACCAGAACACCGGCAAGCTGGGCAATCTGCGCCGCATGCTGATGTCGCTCCCCTGGTATCATCTCAAAAGGTTCGCGAAGCGGCTCGAACGCGGAGCGACTTCGGACAACTTCTTTCTGAAGGAAGAGGTTCTGGGGAGCCTGCAGGGCGCATTCTATCTTCTCGGCCGCTGGAAAATGCAGCCATGGTGACGGCGTCGAGACCTGCGATCTCCTTTCTCATCCCGGCCTATAATGCCGCCGGTACGCTGTCGGATTGTCTGGGCAGCCTGCAAAATCAGACGATATCGAACTGGCAGGCGGTCGTGGTGGATGACGGCTCGACCGACGGGACTTGGGAGCTCCTTGAAAGCCTTGCCAACGCGGACGGGCGGATTACGCTTTACCGTCAACCGAATGCCGGTGCCGCCGCCGCACGCAATGCAGCCGCTCAGCTTGCCGCTGCGCCTCTCCTCTGCATGCTCGATGCCGACGACTGGCTGGATCCCGCCTTTAACGAAAGCATGCTGCCGATCGCCAGCAACCAGTCTCAGCCACTAATCGCCCATTGCAGCTATCGCCGCGTCACGGCCGACGGCCGGATGCAGAAGATCGAGCAGGCGCATGATCTTACCGGAGATCGTGCTATCCAACAATTTTCGTCAATTTGCGCTCTGGCCATTCATACGGCAGTCTTTCCCAAGCGCCTTTTTACGGAACTGGGCGGCATGGATGTCACATTACAAACCTGCGAGGACTGGGATCTCTGGCTTCGCATGGCGTTCGCCGGGGCTCGATTCCAGCGGGTGGACAAATGCCTGGCCTTCTATCGCATGAAGGCCGGCTCTCTGTCGTCCGATCCGATCAGGATGATGCGGGACGCGATTGTCGTGACGGAAAGGGCGCGGGCCTTGCAAGTTGAGCGGAGCTTGCCGACGCAGGGCGAGGACGACGCTTGGCCGAAGCCGGCCCTTAGCCAGCTTCGCATCTTCATTTGGATCGCGTCGATGCATCTTTGTGCGGAAACCGATCCCAAGGACCTGGCCGAGCTTCTGCCGGAATTTCCCGATGGCTCGGGCCACGAAGACATGATGGCGGTGGCCATCCTTCATGGGTTGCAGACGGGCCAATCGGTTGAGAATACTGCCGCCCTGATCGACCTGATGGACTCGTGGGCACCGGCAGTCGCGCGGCTCCTCGCCCTCATCGAAAGCCATTCGCTGGCGGGAACCGCACGAAAGACAGAGCAGCTTCTTGCCTGGCGGCTTTCATCAGAAGCCGTCTCGCGTTCTTTTAAGCTCGGACGCGTCCAGACTGTGGGCGTCGACGTCAACAAGCTCGCGAAGATTACCAAGGCCGTCGAAGCCGATACGCTGGTACTGCAGCTTTCGTCCGGACAGAAACATATCGGTGCCCACGTGGGGCCGCTATGGGGAGATCTGTCGGTCGGCGCATTGGTTCGCCTGATCGTCCGGGACATGCATGCAGGCGGTCGGCTGCCCACGCCCAGGACCTTCGACTATGCGCGCCACTGGTTATTCGAAACCTTGCGTAACTATAGAGGCTTCCTTGGGATTCTTCGTCGGGGAGGACGACGGCGGGGACGCCTCGGCCGCCTTGTCCAGTCAACGCGCGACGCAGCTCTTATAAAATCTCTGGCAGGCGACGGGGAAACGGATGACCAGCGCCTTTCGAAGGCAGATCGGCAGAATGAGCGCTTGCATGGCGCGATATTAGCCGAGCGTCGCGGAAAAAAGACGGGAAAGGAAGCCCTTTTGTCAGAGGCCGCTTCCAAAGAGGAATATTGGGAACGGGTCTTTGAGCATCCCGACCCATGGAACTACGTGTCGATCTACGAACAGGTCAAATACGAGCAGACGCTGGGCCTTGTCCCGGAAGGGATAGGCAAGGCATTGGAACTTGCCTGTGCGGAGGGGATATTCTCCGCCAAGCTTGCGCAAAAGGTCGGGACGCTGACGGCAACGGACATCTCGCGTCGTGCGATCGAAAGAGCATCCGAGCGCTGCCGAGAGTGCGGGAATGCCGAGTTTCGTGTCCTGGACTTCGCAGGCGAGGACATTCCTGGCGGACAGGACCTGATCGTCTGTTCGGAAGTCCTCTATTACATGGATGACGAACAGGTCTTGGAGCGGGTCTGCCGAAAGATTGCCGCAGCACTGAAGCCGGGCGGCTGTCTGATTACCGCTCACGCCCATCTCCGGCGAGACGAGCCCGAAAGGACCGGTTTCGATTGGGACAATCCGTTCGGTGTCGGCACCATCAGGAAAGTCTTTTCGAACCTGCCGGACCTTACCCTGGAAGAAACGATCGAGACCGAGCTTTACGCCATTCATCGGTTCCGCAAGCGTGAAACGTCCGTACACACAATGCGGAATGAACGGCACGGTGTCCCATTGGACACGGAGGTGGCCAAGCACATCATCTGGGGACCGGCCGGTGTCGAACGAGTGGCGGCGTGGTCGAACGAAGTGACGACCTCGATCCCGGTGTTGATGTATCACAGAATCGCGCGCGAAGGTCCCGATCGGCTGCGGCGTTTCCGGATCGCGCCGGAGATGTTCCGCCAGCAGATGCAGTTTCTCCGGCGGCAGGGCTACTATGGGCTGACGGCCGATGCGCTGGCCCATCTGCTTCAGGTGGGAAAGCCCATACAGGGGCGGCCGGTCGTCCTGACCTTCGATGATGCCTATCTCGATTTTTTTACCGAAGCCTATCCCATCCTTGTAGAGAACGGCTTCAGCGCCGACGTCTTCGTCGTGACGGACAAAGTGGGCGGCCGATCGGATTGGGATGCGGCTTACGGTGAGCCAGCCCCTCTGATGTCTTGGAACGACATTGAGGATCTCCATCGAAAGGGCATCCGATTTGGGTCTCATCTGGAAACCCACACGCCGGCGAGTGCGCTGGATAACGCCACGCTACTGGCCGAAGCGGTTCATTCTCGCAAGACGCTGGAGAACCGGCTCGGCGCGGCCACGACATCTATCGCTCTCCCCTTCGGCTGCACCGATTTCCGTGTTCCCGGAATTCTGGCCGAGGCGGGATATCAAATTGGCTTCACCACCAGGCCGGCAAAAGCGGGCTTTTCGGACAAGCTGCTGTCACTCCCGCGCCTTGAGGTACGCGGCGATTTACCCATCACGGCGTTTGCCGAACTGATGGGCCATCCCAACGCCTTTATCGGATAATGCCATGATCATTGACCCTCCTTTGGTGACCGTCATCATTCCCGCGTACAACGCGGAAGCGACCCTCGTGCAAACGCTGCGAAGCGTCTCGGCCCAAACCTATGAACACCTCGAGATACTTGTCGTGGACGATGGATCGCGGGACAAAACATTCGAACTGGCCACAGAATATCGCCTTTCTGACCCGCGCGTTCGTGTCCTTCGCCAGCAAAACGGCGGCGTCGCCCTTGCCCGCAACTACGGTATAGAAGAGGCCCGCGGCAGCTACATCGCACCGATCGATGCCGATGACCTCTGGCACCCTCTAAAAATCGAGATGCAAGTCCGCGCGCTCGGGAAATTGTCGACAGGCCATGGCGTCGCCTACAACTGGTACGCGGCAATCGACGAGAACGACGTGATTTTCAGCCATTCGGGTCCCGTGCTCTATGAGGGCGATGTCTTCGAAATATTGGTCGGGGAAAATTTCATCGGCAACGGCAGCACCCCCCTCATGCCGCGGGCGGAAGTCCTGGCATGCGGGGGTTATGATTCTGCCCTGCGTGATCAGGGAGCCGAGGGATGCGAGGACCTGAAGCTCTATCTCGCATTGGCTGAAAGACTACCCTTTGCAGTGGCTCCCGATTTCCTGACCGGTTATCGTTTTACCGCAGGCAACATGTCGAGCAACGCCTCGCGCATGCTGAAATCCCACGCTCTGGTGATGGCAGACGTGAAGCGGCGCCATCCCGATCTTGCCGCCGCCGCCACCCGGGCGGAATTCCATACGGCATGCTGGTATTTCAAGAAGGCTTTTGCCGGCGGCAACTACGGGCAGGTCAGGAAAGTGGCGCCTCTCCTTGTCAGGAGATTCCCGTCAAGGCTTGTCGGCCAGGCTGTCAGGCATCTGTGGCGCCAAGCGAAGCGGCAGCGCAGGAAACTGTTGAAACGGATACATCGTAGGTCGCACGCATGGCCGAAAGGGGCGGCTCCGAAAAGCGTGGCTCTCCCCATCAGCGGCACGTCGTTTTACGACCTTGTCGCAGCCACGCCAATGATACGGACAGGCGAGCTCATCAAGTCCCGGATGGATCATTTATGATGACGCTACGGAAACCCGTTCTCCGCAGGTCGTGGGGCGCCTTCAACGTTATTGTCGCAGCGCGTTTCCGCGAACTTCTGGAGCTCGTTCCCTCGCTCCGGTTGAAGACCTCCGTTCTGATCGTCATCGGTATCCTGACCGGACTATCGGAAATGGTGGGGATAACCTTGCTGGTCAGCCTCGTTTTTGCCCTCAGCCAACAAAGCCCTGCTTCCGGGTCCGTCGCCTGGCTACCGGCATACTTTGGCGGATTGGAATCTTCCATCACGAAGTCGATGCTAGTCGCCGTGCTGATCTGCGCGATCATCCTGAGGATCATTCTGGGCTTCGTCAACGACATCATCGCAAGCACCGTAAGCCATCAGATCAGCGAGAGTATTCGTCACCGTCTTTATGCAAAGATTCTGACGATCCCCTTCCAGCGATTTCAACGCTATGAGCGCAGCGATCTGATCAATGTCATCGCCACCGAATCCTATTCCGTGGCCTCAGCTCATACCGGCCTTGTGCGCCTGGGAATCAGTCTTGGGACCATCATCATCTTCGGGGCCGGAATGCTCGTAATGGCATGGCCGATTGCTGTGCTCGCGGTGATGTTCGGCGTTGTCCATAACCTCAGCCTCGGCTTGTTTGCAGCTGCCTATCGCCGTCTTGGCGCCGCCAGTCTTTCAGCTCTGGAAGAATTGACCCATCTGAGCTGGACCACATTGCAGACGTTAAAGGCGGTGAAGAGCTTCGGTCTGGAAGACGACCACAAAGGTATTTTCGAAACCTTGTCGAAGACAGTGGGGGAAACCTGGCGCCGTTCGGATCGGATGGGGGCAGCAACGTCGCTTCTGAGCGAAACGCTGACATTCGGGGTGATCCTGACGATCATCCTGTCCTCGCAGGTCCTGCCGGTCGATTTTCGAGCCGCCCTGTCTGCCACGATACTTCTTTACAGGCTCCAGCCACATATCAAGCAATTCGATTCCCAGCTGCTGCGCTTGCACGAAATCGAAGCCTCACTGCAAAACGTGCTCGCGCTGATCGCGGAACAGGACGACGCCAGGAAAACTGCAGGCGGAGAGGAACTGCGACATCTAAAACAGGAGATCGTTTTCCAGGATGTATCTTTCTTCTACGAAGAGGCCAGAATGCCTGCCGTGCGTCATGCTAGCTTCTCGATCAGGGCAGGCGAGACCACGGCTCTGACCGGACCCAGCGGCTCCGGCAAAACGACGATCATCAACATGCTTCTCGACCTTATTCAGCCGACCGAAGGCCGGATCACGATCGATGGCAAGGACCTCTCGACTATCGAGCGATCCAGCTGGCTGCGCCTGCTCGCGGTCTCGGGCCAAGACGTCGAGCTTATGGATGGCTCCGTCCTCGACAATATCCGCTTCCGTCGTGACATCCCCGAGCAGGATGTCCGCTGGGCGGCAGATATGGCCTGCGCCACCGAATTCATCGAGAATCTGCCCTACGGCTTCGACGAATGGCTGGGTGACGAAGCGATCCGGCTTTCGGGTGGGCAACGACAGCGCATCGGTCTGGCGCGGGCGCTGGCCGGCCGGCCCGACATATTGCTCCTGGACGAAGCGACCAGCGCACTCGACGAGGAGACGGAAAGGCGCGTGCTCTCCCTCCTGCTCAGGGAATATGACGGCCGGACCCTGATCGTCGTCAGCCATCGCCCGTCGGTCGCAAGGTTGATGAAGAACCGGATCGACCTGCGTCCGGCCACAACAGCGGATGGGTTGGTCTATGGCGGCTGAGCCTCTATCCGGATTGACGGTGGCAGTCGTCATCCCTGCCTACAATGCCGAAGAGTTCATCGCCGCCACACTTCGATCGGTTGTCGACCAGACCCATTCGGCACTCGAAATCGTCGTCGTGGACGACGGCTCCACCGACGACACCGCATCGATCTGTCGCGAGTTCGCCGCAGCTGATCCGAGGATCACGATCCTGTCGACCAAAAATCGCGGTGTAGCCGCGGCGCGCAATGCCGGGATCGAGGCATCCAGGTCCAGCTATATAGCCTTCATCGACGCAGACGATCTCTGGCATCCCACCTATGTCGAAAGAATGCTGTCAGCGCTCCATCCTCTGCCCGACGCCTGGGGTGCAGTCTATGCCCTTCACCGCTTGGTGAATTCAGAGGGATATTGCACGAAGTCCGGCTCATCGCTCAGCGCCCGGGGATTCATTCTCATTCGCCATCTCGTCTTCCGCTTTGTCGGCAACGGCAGCGGCTTCATGGTGCGCCGTGCCGTCATAGACAAGATCGGCGGATATGATTCGAGCTATGCCAATCAGGGAATTGGAGGATGCGAAGACTTCGATTTCGAACTCCGCACTGCCGAGCATTTCAAGATCGAGGCCGTGCCACTCGGTCTGGTGGGCTATCGCGTTCATTCCGCAGCCATGTCTGCCGACAGATCCCGCATGGCGCGAGCGCTTTTGGCAGTGACCGAGCAATGCGTCGCCCGCAACCCCGGGCTTCCCCCTTTCGTCGTCAGCTGTGCCCACACCTCGGCTCACCTCTATGCATTCTCAAAATTTGCAGCTTTGAAAGATTGGCACAGCGCCGCCGCATCGCTTGGGCATATCTATCATCATAGCCCCCTGCTTGCTGTGGCCGTCATAATCAAACTGATCTTTTCAAAAGCCACCAGAGCCGCAAACCGGGCCTTGGCCAAAGTCCGGCCGATCCAGCAATCAAAGCAGAAGTACTTTAAGAAATTTGAGGAATTAGATCCCCTTATCCCGCTGGTCGGCGGATGGTCACGCTTCAGGACGAAGGCCTTGTTGCGGCGCTTATCGAAGATCGACCGGTGCGGCGGAGAGTCCGCTGCGAGCTCGAGAAGATAGAGCATTCCGCCAATCGGGAGAAAACGAAATGCTTCGAAAGGCCCGCGGCAATCATCTCATCTTATCAAGTAAAAATCCAATAACTGCAAATATTGTCGTAGCGATAGACGATAAATTGTGGGAAAGCATAACTACCCAACAATAATCCGTGACAGAATTGACTTTAACAGCAATGATATCTTCGCACTGCGCAGGCAATTTTATCCGAGGACCCGTCACCACCCCGGCGGGTCCTCAAACCTTGAAGGTTTAGCTCATAGTAACAGCGATGAATCCTGCGTCGGACGACGAGAAATCCGCGATATCGACAGGAGCAAGGCTCCCGTGTTACAGCGCATCGTTTGGTCCGACTTCGCAATAATGGCCAATGCTTCCACTCATAGCGGCAATTGCGCACACCAAGAATTCGTCATTTAGGAGGTATATTATATATAGTTAATCATATTGGCTGAATATTTTTCTCCACTACAGCCTCTAATAATTATTAGAAAAACCTCATTCAGCGCAATCGATATATAAATACAACTTTTATGTGAAATATATATTTTCACCTTTCGGTAAATTTTTACCAACATATCGCTCGATCTTATGTAATTAGATTTTGTTCCGGAAGTAACAGGGATGATTTCTTTCCGAAGAAAGCGTTATTCCGCTTCGCCTTGTCGGCAGCGGCGTGACTAACCGGCATTATAAACGGGGCGGCCACGACCGATGGCTCGACAGTGTCCGGACTGGCCGGCTCCAAAGACCTGGCGACGCAATTCGACATCAACGAATGATGATCTGGAGACGAATGAAGCTTTAATATACCGGCAAATCAAAGGATTATCCCCATTCATCACGCCACTGTCCAGACCAGTACAAAGGCAGCCTTCGACTGGTCATGACAAGTTCTCCTGATGATCCGAGACCCTCGGAACGACAAGCCACAGTCTAAGAGACGACCAGCTTTGGTCGAGCGGGTCCCGACATGGAACGATGAACCCTCCAGCACGAAAGACGTCACCTCATTCAACGGGCTGAATGTCCGCTTATGGCCAAACCTGTGTCGAAATGGTCGCACCCGCCGTCGAATTAACCGTTTATAAAGCATTTGCTTGCTCAACTTATAATTTGTGTCATGGTCACTGGAAGTAGTGAGGAGCCGCCCTGATGAGTGATATGGCATCGCAGATTCCGGAATTTGGTTATGATGAACGCGTGATGATTTGCCGCAAACAGATCGAGAAGGCGGTTTATCAGTTCATTGCAAACACGAAGGTCGAGGGGTGTGATCCGGCGGAAGTCGCAATGGCCATCGCGGACATTGCCGACGATTACATTTTACTGCTGGCACAGAAACGCAATTTGACCCATTGAGATTAGGGATCGGCCAGGCCGGCCGGTCGGCAGACGACCGCTGAAACGAGAATCGTCGCCGTCTCCTTGCCCGGAGACAACGTCAACGAAACCGCTTACCATTCATCTGAACCTATCTTTGCGCAGGGCGTCGAATAAGGGCGCCCATGACCTCGAAGCCCTCGTTCATTTTCACGGGTAACCCAAAGTTCTGAGGCAGCAAGGCGCCGCCCGGCACATCGGCCAGAAACCGCAATCGATTTTCGGAAAGCGCGATGCGCAGGTCGTAGTGTTAAAGCGTCCTTTGTGCGCCCCATAGGACACACGGCGCTTTAATGACTTTTTATGCTCACCAGGGGAACCGGAGAGCTCAATTCGGCCAACTCTCTGGTCAGCCCCTCCCCGACTTCCTGCTTCACCGCCTCAAGAGCAAGGTCGAGGCAATTCGTCGCGAATTGCAGCTTGACATCCTGAGCAACCTGTCGCGCATAGGCGATCATCCGTGCCAATGCGACCAGTTCGTCCAGAGCGTCTTTCGCCCCTAGATCTCCATCTAGTTTAATAGTCGATGTCACGCCCATGTCCATTTCTCCAACGAATAGAAGGAATGATACGCGGGCCGACATGGTCGAGCCCGTGAAAAAAGCGTGACACAACCCTCGGTGACGATCGTCATCTTCGCTTCACAATGCGGACCGTGTGGAGAACGAGGTTTCGCGCAGTTTCCAGGACAAATCGGCATTCACGCGAATATCGGCGGTCGACTGCACCATCTTTAACAATTCCAGTGCATCGATGCGTTTTTGGTCAACGGAATGCGATACGAGAGTGGCCAGAAGGTGCGGGCGATCCGGCTCGGCTACGTCAGCGCATTGCTCGACGATTGCCCGCCACGTCCGCCTCTTGAAGAATATTGCGTTCGCGGCGTCTTCAATGACCTGGCGCAGCCCATCTGCGAGCAAATCATTTCTTTCCATGGCATCGAGCGTGGCGCTGACATTGACCAGCGGTATCGTCAGCGGCTTGCCGCCCATCGCGCTCGGCGCGTGCACGAGCGCGACGGCGGCATCATCGACCAGCCGGCCCGTGCGGTAGTCTTCGAAAATGCGGCCGATCCCGATCATACCGAACGAATGACATTCCGCAGCGCGTAGCGCGCCCATGCTTGCCGCCCCGAGGACAGTCACGCCAAACGAAAGAGCACGCAGAATTTCCTTATGCCAGACCGGCGCGGCGTATTCGAAACCGCCATCAATCAGACCGATGACATTAGCACCCTGTTCCACCACAGCCAAAACATCGCCCTGCGTGGCGGGCGGCAGGACGCGTATCCCCTCGCCGGCAAGTGAGGCTGCGTCGGGAAGACTGGGACCCGCGAAAATGACCTTCAAAAACCTATCGCTCTCGCGAGCGCCCTTGTTCCAAACTGGCGAGCACGCGACCCCTCCGGATTTTCGAGTTCGGGGATAACGACCTTGACGACGCCAAAGGGAAGCGTGTCGTCGCTGAGGCGTACGGCGATGACCGAGTTGATCCCTTTGTTCCGCAAAGCCTCCAGCACATGCTGCAATAAACACGTCAGATCCCGATGTCCCGGCGTTCGGTGGCGGAGAGGACCGGCAGCCGGGGAGACGGGAACTGCGTCGAAGGCTCGGCGCATGAGCGGCGGCAAGGATCTCGAGAACGTGACGGCAGAAATATCGTCCCTGGCTCCGCTGATATAAGTGAGCCGCGATTGCGCGGCTTCCGTTACCGCCCGGATGGCCGCGCGCACGGGGAATGGATGGGCTCCCGTACCGCCGGTCACCTCGACAAGGCGAATGTCCCTGCTGCCGTGGCGAGCCCGCTGGCCTGGAACGGAATCCCCAGGCCCCAGAATGGCGGTGAAACAGGGAATGGCGATATCGCTTGTGATATCGAAGAGCCTGAGGGCCAATCCTGATTTTTCGATCTTGTCGATCAACCCGGTCAGGGCTTCATCCTTGAAGCCGCGGGGATCGACGCAGCCGGCATAACGATCCCTTTCCCCGCCAACCTGCCACAGCACATGCGCATCCCGCTCAATTCGCTCTAGCACGCCGTGGAAAACCGCCTCCTCGATATTGTTTCCAGATGCCAAGCCATCAGATGACATCCAGTATCGCGCATCGCGCGTGCGGTCGAGAAGCACTGCCTCAAAAGGGATATAAACCGGCTCGCCGGTGAGAATATTGATGCCGGCCACCCATTCCGTCTCCTCGTCCGGCCCGAGGTCGGGTTTATGCATGGCGATCAGGCAGCTCAGCGTATCGATCTTGTGCCCCATCGCCTGCAGACCGAACGAGGTGCTGCGGACAAGATCAACGAAAGGTTCGCCGGCAACTGCCCGTTCCACGGCTTCCATGACGGTGGACACTTTGGCGTCGACATCGGTCAGGCCCTTTCCCTGGGCAATCACGATTGAGCGTGAATTCGGGGTATAGGCGCACCAGACGGGAATTCCGACGTCATCAAGCCCGGTATGTCGTGCAACTCTTGTTATGCCGAACCGAGCTAAAAAAGGCTCGACGCGGGAAAGAGTTTCCCGCGGCGATATGATCCTGTCGGAATATATGGACCGGTCCGTCAGAATGTCGGCTCAGCCGTCGACGTGACCGGAAAGAGCGACCTGCGCCGACGAAACGGCGACGGCCAGATCAACGCCCTTCACGAATATGCCGCCGGCTTTGCGCAGGCTGCTCGCAGTCGCCAATTCCCCCGTCGGATTGAGCGGTGTGACGGTGCCTGCGTCGAGATCGGCGAGCCAAAGACCTTCCTCGCCCGGTATTCCTATGATGACAGCTTTCGCCATATATGCCCCTCAGCTATTGTTAAAAACCAGCCTTCAACAGGCCCTCCCGATATAGCTCTTTTTGCCAGTGCTCCTTGAAGGGAACGATGGCGAGCCACTTCTCGACGTCGAACACCGGGTTGATGCTTTCGGCGCGCTGCCGATGGAAGAGTGCCCGTTTTCGATCGCCAATCATTGCGCAACTGGCCGCGGCGATACGATGGGCCGGCGCTTTGTCTTTCATCGCTTCAACATAGGCGATGGCCTCTTCATACTGTTCCAGGAAGAAACTGGCTCCAGCGGCACACCAGAGATAGGCGTCAGGTGCGATCGGATTGAGCGAAATTGCCTTTCTGATCTTGGCGAGCGCGTCGCCGGGGCGGGATGCATGCACGAGCGTGTCGGCATGACTGTAGATGACATCGGCAAAATGCGGACTGAGCTCTTCCGCCAAGTGAAGGGCTGCGACGCTGGCATCCACATCACCGAGATAAAGTCTGGTAACCCCGAGCTCGCGATGGCCCGCTGCCGATCCCGGATCTCGCTCGATTGCGCGAAGAGCATGCTGCTCCGCCAGGTGCAGCAGCTCATTGTTTCCCTGCGCGGTCACGAGCCACTCGCTGGTGAAAGTTCTTGCCAGCCCGGTAAAGGACGGGGAGAAATCCGACTTATGCGACAGCGACTGCTTGAACGCCTTCCTTGCTCGCCGGATATGCGGCAGCGTCAGCTTGCTCATCAGGCTGGAGCCGACGAGATAGGCGTGATAAGCTTCAGGATTGGCTTCGAAACGTAGCCGTTCCTCCTCGTTTTCAGCCAGCTCACGCGCCACCGACTCGGTCAACTGCTGGGCGATAACCCGCCTTTGACGCGGCAATATATCGGGGGTCATCTTAAAGCGATTGGCCCAGACGATCTCATCCGTGGGGAAATAGATCAGCTGGGCGAACAATCCCTCTTCGGAAAATCGGGTGTCGAGAAGATAGGCAATCGAGTGCCTGGCGACCACCGCCGCTTTTTCGGAGTCGCGGCGGATCTGTCCGGCCGTATGCGGAGCGACGATGGAAATATGCCGAAGGGCACAGAGTTCGATTGTGACGTCTTCGATCAGGGCGTTGGCAAGTGCAAGTCCGGCATCGGCGTGCTTCGCCGTCGGGGGAAGCAACACCAGACGGGGAAGGATCCTCGGGATCGGCAGTATGTGTTCGATATCGGTCGGCTGGCTGCCGGGCTCGGGACGCTTCACCTCCACCCTTGTTTGGCCGCCGCCTTCCGGCAATCTCTCGCCGAACGATGCGCCGCCGGATAGCCGATGCAGCAATGTCCTGACCTGCTCGTCATTCGGATCCCGCTCGAGGATTTGTAGGGCGGCGCTGGAAATGATGCGCGCAGCACCCGGCTTTTGCACATCGGGCAGCGCCTCCAGCAATGCTTGCCGCAATTGCAGCGCATGGGCGTCCCGCTGCGCCCTGATCCAGGCATCTATCTGCTTTGTCGCCGGCTTGATATTTCCGATGAAGCCGCGCTGCATCGATTCGGCAATCGCCTGTAGTCGATCCAGCGGCGAGCCGCCGGCTCGAAACACATCCAGATCGCTGGAAACCACCTCCTTGTTGAGGCACACCGTCGTGGCAGTGAAATCGAAGGCTACTTCCGTGCGTCCGCCGTCCATCTCCCGGATGCGGGACAGCATTTTGCGCAAATTGAGCCGCGCCAATTCGGACTCGACGTCGCTCCATAGAAACTGGGCCAGTTCATAACGGCTGAGTTCATGGCTCGCACCCGCATAGATGTAGGCCATCATCAACAGACCTTTGATCGGATAGCGAACCGGCTCGCCATCCGACTCAGTCAGCCGCAGATCGCCAAATGTCTGCAGATGAAGCACGGTCCATCCTCAGTTGTGTACAACCGGATCCTGCAGGTCGCTATCGATGTCGGGCAATCCCGTCATCGCCAGACTTTTGGCCAAGGCCACCAGCTTCTGCCTGATGTTGGGATCTTCGATGGCGATGAACGCTTTATTGAGCGCGAGCCCTTCCTTCGAGGACAAAAACTTGTTCAATTCGCTCGTCTCGCCTTCGATCGGCCCGGAACCGCCGTTCTCGAAGAAGAAGCCGACCGGCACGCGAAGGATCTCGGAAATGCGCTGAAGGCGGCTGGCGCCGATCCGGTTCGTTCCTTTTTCGTATTTTTGAATCTGCTGGAAGGTGATGCCAAGAAGTTCGGCCAAGCCATGCTGGGTCATGCCGAGCGTCTTTCGCCGAACTCTCACGCGGTTGCCAACATAGACATCGATGGAATTCGGCGATTTGGCCTTCATCTGCTTAAGTCTCCCGCTTCATCAATACGCCGGCTGTATAATGGAGAGTTTAAGCAAGAATGCAACTAAAAGTAAATATTTCAGCACGGTTTTTTTCATCACGGCACGCAGTAGAACAACCTCTGGACTACTGCGGCGAACCGCGCAATGTCGCGCCGACCGGTTAAAGCGGCTTATCGGCGACGGCGATCATTGATTTGGCAAAGGCAGGAATTCTTCCAACATATTCGAAACGGACGTTAGCGAAGCCGGTCTCCAGCAACAGTGTGCCCAATGTGTTTTTCGACCAAAACTTGATATGCCCGTGATCCCTCAACGGCATGAAGTGATCGTCCATTTTTCCCGTCGCAGCCAGTGCAAGATTCTTCAGATAGCCGTGATAGGGCGTCGATATCACCGCGATGCCGCCGGGCTTGACGAGATCAAACATCGTCGCGGTGAAGCTCTTCGGATCGTAGACATGCTCGACGACCTCCAGGCTGATAACGGCGCTGAAGTTGCCATATTCCCGGGACAGGTCGTCATAGGCCGAGCCGACGCTCAGCGCCAGGCCGGGATAACGGATATTGGCCTTGCTGATCCCGTCGCTGGAAGGATCGACGCCGACGACATCATATCCTGCTTTCGCAAGAGTCGCTGCAGCCCCGCCGGTTCCGCATCCGAGATCGAAGACGTCATTTTCCGCTGAGCCGTCGAAATGATTCTCCAGTACATCGAAGATTTTGGGCAAGATGTAGGAGTGCGCGGTTGTCGGTTTGGCGTGAATATAGGTGGTTGCGTCTAGCTCGATGGACATGGTCTCTCCTTTCTGCTGTTGCACGCAAACCCTATCGATTAATACGTCGAAAATTTGATCGAATTCGCCCAAATTCGTCAGCATACAAATATATGTTCGGCACAATCTAGAACTCATCAAATAATTCTAAACGTCATACGCGAAAAAATTGCGGAAATTAAGCCAGCTTGCCTGACAATGACACTAAATATCTCAATATGCTCGACTGATAGATGAAACTAATGGTGTCAATTCAACAATCTTTTCAAAAAACTCGTATTTATTTCAATTCAATGCGGACGACGCCCCTGTGCGACCACAGAAGCGGCAAGATCCACGACTATCTCTCGCCGAATTGCCGAATGCTGTATTGGAATTCTCGACTGAAATGCTGTTGAAGCGCTCTCGGCGAACCGATGGCGCGCTTTTCATGAGGGCGCGGATGAAAGGGCGCTCGGTTGCAGACACGAAGCCAAAAGATATTTAACCGGATCATGTATACTGCTGGGATCCAGACAGACCAACGAAACCCTTCTCGCGTGCCGGAGAAGACAAGCTTGCCCGATAATTCGTCGCCCGCGTATGCGAAACAGCCGGCAGGAAAACCGCGGATTCCCGTGATCTTTTGGTTGCTGCTGACGATTTCCCTCTCGCTGGTCATCGGAACGGTGCTTCTGTCCAACGACATGAAACACCTGAGGGCGATCGGCCATTATTTCGGCTTCGATCTTTTCCCCCCTGAGGTTAAGCCGCCGCCGCCCAAAGCGCCTCCCCGATCGGCGCCGCCGGCGACCTACAAGCTTCCTCTGCATGCCACCGAAGCGCCCATGGCACAGACCGCGTCGGCTTTTCTGCGCACATGGCGCATATCCGGGCCTGCAATGTGCGCGGCGCTGCGCCAAGCGGGCGTTCAGACCAGCGAATGGGCGGCGGCCGGCTTCAACGCCGACACGTTCGAGTGCTTTTACGAGCACAGCGCCAAGCGCGAGAAGGATCAGCTCGCGAATTCCATCTTCGTCATTGTTCGTGGCGATGCCGCCGGCACGATCAGCAGCATGCGCGTGAAGATCGTCAATCCTGGAAGGGATCAGAATGGCCAGCTCGATCCGGCGATCTTGCGAGTTTTCGAAACCATGTTGCTGCAACCGCAATGGCTCGATTTTCATGAGACCCTGAATGCGATAAAAAACTTGAAGGACGTCAAGGAAGACGGCTTCGGAGCCAATATCGCCTTCACGCACGAGGTGCTCAATCCGGAGCGCTACAATTTTACTCTCTCGCTGCAGGCAATCTCAGCACCCCAGAAAAGGGCGAGGAATTACTTTTCCGGCAGAACATGGCTTCCCGCGCCGGAGCCCGCAATTGCGGCCAACCGCACGCAGCGGGAACTTCCCCATCAAGAGCCGCCGGCAGTAAATCGCAATTAGAGCCGCATGCAGCCCACCTCAGGCGATGCGACTTGCATCACCGTGATGCCGGGACAGGATCCCGTAAAGCTCCGTCAAGCTGTCTGGACCTGGCCGTTCGGCCCCTTCACCGCCGGCCAGACGCCAGAGACGCTCCACATTGAGGTCCTGAGTAGCTCGCGCAAGTTCGTCGTTGAGCGAGCGAACGACACGTGCCGATTGACGCAATCGCAACGAGGTTCTGACGAGCACGCCGAAGAGGAGGAGAATGATGCCGACAACGCCGAGACCAAACGCGGCGAACTGACGATCATCAAGAAGGAATACGCCGCTGCGAACAGTCGCCATAAAAAAAGCGGCATAGCTCATCAGATAGTTAAACCAATCTTCCATAACGAGCTCTCTCCCGCAGCGGTTTAATATCTTGGCTTATGCAAAGAAATCTAGAAATTGCCGTCGTTATCCACGCCGCTGAAAATACGTCGGAATTTGTACCGATCTATTAATTAAGGTCGAAGCCGCGATGGATCGTAATCCGCAAGTTTGGCCTTCGATTCCGCCGAAGACGTTAAACACAGCCAACAGTGAGAGAAAGAATGAATAGAAGACGTTTCCTCGCCTCCGTTCCGCTCGCCCTGTTATATGCGCGCGCGGGTCAGGCTTTGGCGCAGGTGCCGCCGTCCGCGGGGCTACGCGCCCTTGCCGACAGAAAATCGTTTCGATTCGGTTCGGCCATCGATCCGGCGGATGTCGGCAATCCGATTGCGTCGCAGATATACATCGATAACGTCAATTCGATAACGCCGCGAAATCAGCTGAAGTGGAAGGCAACGGAAAAGATGCCAGGCGCCTTTTCCTTCGGCCCTGCCGATCAAATCGTTGCGTTTGCGCGCAAAAACAACATGCGGGTTTATGGACACACGCTTGTCTGGTATCGCACGCCCGACTGGGTGTCCGCCATCACTGATGCTGAGACCATTCGGGCGGCGATGAACCGTCATATAAAACAGGTTGTCGGTCGCTATAAGGGGTCGATCGATGCGTGGGATGTGGTGAACGAGCCGTTGGAATATGATGTGCCGGATCTGCGGGACTGCGTTTTCCGACGCCTTCTTGGCGACGACTATATCCGCATGAGCTTCGACATGGCACACGAAGCCAATCCCGACGCGATGCTGGTTCTCAATGAGACGCACCTGGAGAAAAAATCCGACGTGTTCGAACAGAAGCGTGCACGCATCCTGAAGATTGTCGAGGATCTCGTCGCCAGAAAGACGCCGATCGGCGCCGTCGGGCTGCAATCGCATTTCCGCCCCGGTCTCGATCGGATCGATCCGGAGGGAATGGGCCGATTCTGTGCAACGCTGAAGGATATGGGTATCGGGGTTTTTATCACCGAACTCGATGCGTCCTGCCATTTCCTCAATCGCGACAAGAGCTCCGCGCCGGTTTCCTATGCCGAGATATTCGGTGACGTGATCACCGTCGCAGCCGAGCGTGGTGACTTGAAAGGCGCCACCGTTTGGGGCATGTCGGAGAAATATGGCGGGCTTGACGAGACGGACACCAACCCCGGCGCGGCATGTACGAAGCGCGTTAATCTTTACGACGATAACAACGATCCGAGAAGTTCGATTGACGGCATCAAGCGGGCAATAGAGGCAATGTGATCGCCAAGCAGTGGAGACGCGAACAGATTCATGAGAAAAGCCGTTATTTATGTGGAAAAATTTTTGCCTGCCAGCCAGGCATTTGTTCTCAACCAGGCGGTGGCGTTTCGCTCCTTCGAAGCTGAAATTCTTGCCGGTTCGCGAATCTCTTCCGCCCATACAAAAAAATCGACTGTCCCGGTTCATGACATTCGTCGGTCTCCCGTTGCGCGGGCCGGTGAGCTGCTTCTGAAAATCCCGCAGGTCGGCCTGCCTTTTCTCTTTCCCGCGATCAGCCAAGCCGATCTTGTCCATGCTCATTTCGGCAAGAACGGCTATGTCATCGGTCCGCTCGCGCGCGCCGCCGGCAAGCCGCTCGTCACGACGTTTCATGGCTTCGACGCCACCTATCGCGGCGATCCAAAAAAACCGGGCGGCTTCAATCAGGTGCGTTTCTTCGCCAAGGGCCGGAGCGAGATGGCCGGCTGGAACAGCTGGAACATCGCCGTTTCCGATTTTATCCGGGAGCGGTTGCTGGCGCTCGGTTTCCGCGCCGACCGCGTCTTTCGCCATCACATCGGTATCGATCTCGATCTCTTCAAAATGGAACCGCGTCCACGAAAAAAGGGGTTGGTGGTTTCCATTGCCCGTTTCGTCGACTATAAGGGCCACCGCTTCATGATCGACGCGCTCTCACGCGTGGCGGCCGCCGGCACCCCGGTTGAATTCGTCATGGTCGGACAGGGGCCACTGAAGGAGGAAATCGAAGCCATGGCGCGTCGTTCCTTGCCAAGCGTCACGATCCATGAAAATCTGTCGCAGACAGAGATAAGGGATCTGCTCGCCAGTGCGGAACTCTATCTTCATGGCAGCGTGACTCTCGACAATGGTCACGCGGAAGCCTTCGGCCTCGCCAATCTGGAGGCCGAAGCCGTCGGTACTCCGGTCGTCGCATTCCGCTCGGGAGGCGTGGGCGAAGCGATCGAAGAGGGGAAAACTGGTTATCTCGTGGAGGAGCGGGATGTCGCGGGCATGGCGGAAGCGGTTGGAAAGCTGCTCAACGACCAAGCCCTGTGGACAGCCTTCAGCGCGCGGGCACCGCTTTTGGTGGCCGAGCGTTTCGACATACGTCGTCAAACGGGAATGCTAGAGGACTATTACAGTTCCGTTCTAGACGAATTTGCCAGCCGGGGTCGGACTTGATGGTGCATACAGGAAAGAAGCCAAAGTGGGGACTGAACGTATTTCGGCCGCTGCGGAACGGGATCGTAAAGGCCAAATGGCTCTATTACACGAAATTCTGGGGTATGGACATCGATCCGACTGCCAGCTTTTCGTTGAGCGTGCGCTTCGACAAGACCAACCCGAAGGGACTGCATATCGGCGCCGAAACCTATGTCGCCTTTGAGGCGGCGATCCTGACCCACGACCTCACACGCGGGCTCTATCTTCACACGAGGATCGGCAAACGCTGCTTCATCGGTGCCCGCAGCATCATCCTGCCCGGCGTGGAGATCGGCGACGAATGCGTCATCGGCTCCGGCTCGGTGGTGACCAAGAGTGTGCCTGCGCGCTCGCTCGTGGCCGGAAACCCGGCTAAGATAATCCGCAGCGACATCAAGATCATTTCGCGTTACGGACGCATGGCCCGCGAGGACGAGACCGTCACGCAGCTGGTGACGCATTTGCCGACAGGAGAAGCGCGATGAAGATGTTTGCCTATCGCGGGAAACATGAAAATTTTGGCGACGAACTGAACCATTGGCTCTGGGAACGTCTGCTGCCGGGCTTCTTCGACGACGATGAAAGCCAGCTCTTTCTCGGCATCGGGTCCATCCTCTACGACAATTTCGACCCGAACATACAGAAGATTGTCTTCGGCTCGGGTTATGGCGGCTACACCAACGCGCCTAAGGTTGACGACAACTGGACCTTCTATTTCGTGCGCGGAAAGAAGACCGCCGAGGTACTCGGCATCGATCCGAGCTACGCCATCGGCGATTCAGGCATCCTCACGCGCTGTTGCTGGGATTCTAGGAGCGTTGAGAAGCGCTACCCGGTCTCCTTCATGCCGCATTACGAAAGTGCCATGTACGGCAGCTGGGACAAGGTCTGCGACCTCGCCGGCATTCATTTTATCGATCCCCGCTGGTCGGTGGAAAAGGTTCTGACCGAACTCAGCGCATCGCATAAGGTCGTTTCCGAGGCAATGCACGGCTGCATCATCTCCGATGCGCTGCGCGTGCCGTGGCGCGCGATCCGACCGATTGCGCCAGGCAATCGCGCCAAGTGGTATGATTGGGCGAGTGCGCTCGATCTGGAGATCGATTTCGATCCGATCGGTCCGTCCAATCTCGTCGAAGCAGGCGCATCTTTGGTGCGGAAAAACACCTATCTATTGAAGAACATAACGTTCCGTCACCGCCGCATCCGGCAACTGACCGGCAACTTTGTCTTCGGCTCGACTGTCAAGACGCTGCAGCGGGTGGCCGAAAAGCCGGGACAGCTCAGCTCCGACGAGGCTATCGTAAGGGCGCACGAAAAAATGCTGGTCCAGCTGGATCGGCTGAAACAGGATTTTTCCAACAAGACGGCCAGCGCCGTTTGATGATCCCGTGACGAGGCAATAAGGCATGATGCTTTCTAATTCCGCCAATACCGACTTGCTGAAATGGTCAATGTTATCGACCTCAGGAGCCGTTCGCCCATGAGCAGTGTTACCGACCGGCTGATTCAGGGCAGCATGTGGCTGAGTTTGTCCCGCGCCATCGTCAACGGGCTCTCGGCGCTCAGCACCTTCGTGCTTGCCTGGTATCTCGTGCCGGCCGATTTCGGTCTCGTCGCCATTGCAACGACGATCCAGGTGATCCTGAGTTCGGTCACCGAACTCTCCCTCAATCAGGCGCTTATCCGCCACGAGTCGCCAAGCGAAACGCACTTCAGCGCGGTCTGGACCTTGAGCGTGACGAGAAGCGCGATATTGGCGCTGCTGTTTGCCGCCGCGTCCTATCCAATCGCCGAATTCTATAACGAGCCGCGGCTGACGAGCGTCATGCTTGCCTTGAGTTTCAGCCTGCTCCTGAGCGGGCTCGCCAATCCGCGCCGCGTCATGCTCCAGCGCGATCTGATCTTCTGGCAGGAATTCGTCCTCAACGTCTCGCAAAAGCTGGTCGGATTTATCGTCACGGTGGGAATTGCGGCCGTCTATCATAGCTATTGGGCGCTCGTGATCGGCACCCTCGCCTATCAGGTGACCAATATCATCGTTTCCTACACCGTCCTGCCGTTCTGGCCGCGCATCACCTTTCGACACGCGCGCGAATTGTTTTCGTTCTCGGTGTGGCTGACGGCCGGTCAGATCGTCAACACGCTAAACTGGCGGATCGAATATCTGCTGATCGGCAAGATGCTGGGCGCCACGCAGCTTGGCCACTATACGGTCGGCAACACCCTTTCGACGCTGCCGACGCGCGAAGCCACGGCGCCGTTGAACCAGACGATTTATCCAGGCTTTTCGAAAGTCCGCAATGATCCGATCCGGCTGATCGCAGCTTATCAGCGTGCCCAGGCGCTGCTGGCGGCCGTGGCGCTCCCGGCCGGGATCGGTATGGCCGTGGTGGCCGAGCCGATGATGAGGCTTGCCTTGGGTGAGAAGTGGGTCCCGGCAATCTTCATCGTCCAGGCGCTCGCATCGGTCTTCGCCTTGCAAACGCTGGGTTCGCTCGTTCAGCCGCTCGGCATGGCGAAGGGCCATACCAAGATGCTGTTCATCCGCGACACGCAGATGCTGGTGGTCCGCATTCCGATCATCATCGCCGGTCTGATGCTGTACGGGCTGCCGGGCGTGGTCTATGCGCGCGTGTTGACGGGTCTGATTTCCACCGTGGTCAACATGCTTCTGGTCAAGCGCCTGATCAATCTGCCGTTCTTCCAGCAGCTCGCAGCGAACTTCCGCGCGCTTGCCAGCGTCGCCTTGATGGCGGCCGGCGTGTGGGGATTGTCGCATATGGTCAGCATGCCTGCCGACAAGCTGCCCTTGGCCTTGTATCTTGCCTACCTCGTCATTACGGGCGGCATCATTTATCTCGGATCGAGCTTTGTTCTCTGGATCGCTATGAAGAAGCCCAACGGCCCGGAAACCGAAGTCCACCGCATCATTGTCAAGTTCCTGTCAAAAGCAAAACGTATTGCCGTACCTAAGTCGGCCTGAAGTTAAACGAACACCAACAAGAGAGGCAGAATGACCAGCCAATCCAGATCGGAGCTGATCGCAAAACTCAACGGCATGATCCATGATTGCCTGAAGGACTATGTCTCGCGCGATGAACCGCTTGCGATTCTCGATTTTCCTGACATTCGCAATTGCGGCGACTCGGCGATCTGGCTGGGAGAGATGGCCTATCTCCGTGATCGCTTCGGCAAGCGTCCGGACTATGTTTCCAGGCTTCACGACTTCTCCGTCGAAGAACTGAAACGGCGGGTTCCCACAGGCCCGATCTTCATTCACGGCGGCGGCAATTTCGGCGATATCTGGGTCGCCCACCAGGATTTCCGCGAGATGATCATGGAACGTTTCCCGGATCGGCAGATCATCCAGTTTCCGCAGTCGATCCACTACAGTTCGGCTGAGCGCATCGAGCAGTCCAAGCGGGCCATCGGGCGCCACAAGAATTTCGTGCTGCTGGTGCGCGACGAAGAATCGAAGGAGTTTTCCGAGAAGCACTTTGACTGCACCGTGCGGCTATGCCCGGACATGGCTTTCGCCATCGGTCCACTGCCGGAAAGGGCGACGCAGATCCCCGTCCTCGCCATGTTGCGGGAGGATGCGGAACGGGTTGGCGGCGGTGATCGCAAGATTCCTTCCGATATTCCTGTGGAAGACTGGATCACCGAATCGAAGCGTAAGGTAGATATCGCCAAGAAACTGGGCGTAGCTTCGGCTTATCTCGCATTGAAGCCGAGCGAAGTTGCCTTGCGCCGACTGGACGCTGCGGCTCATAACCGCTTCGAGCGCGGCATCAGCCAGATCTCCCGTGCCCGCGCGATTGTGACCGATCGCCTGCACGTCCATATCTGCTCGCTGCTGCTCGGCCGTCCGCATGCGGTACTGGACAACAGCTATGGAAAGATCCGCCGCTTCATGAATGCATTCTCCGGCGGAACCGACCTTTCCTATAAGGCGACATCGCTCGAAGACGGGATCAAGTGGGCGCGTCAGCAGGCTGGCCAGGGGCGCGTCGCTGAGAAAGAAGCTGTGGGCCTGCGGGCTTAAGGGGAATTCGATGCCACTTGTCACCTTCATCATCCCGGTCCGACATCAGGACAACGCGCGCGATTGGAGCAAGCTGAAGGCAAATCTCGGCCAGACCGTGGCCTCCATTTCCAATCAGACCAATGGAGATTGGCGCGGCATCATCGTAGCCAACGAAGGCGCCGATCTACCCGATCTGCCGGAGAAATTTTCCGCCGTTCGCGTGACCTTTCCCCCTAACGACATGCATGAACTCGGCAAAGGCAGCAAGGAAGACTTCCTTGATGCGTTCCGCGCCGACAAGGGCCGGCGCGTCTTGAGCGGCATGCTGGCCGCCGCCGACAGCCGCTTTTTCATGATTGTCGATGATGATGACTTCGTCAGCTCCCGGATCGTGCAATATGTATCGGAAAATAGGGATGCCAACGGATGGACGATCGACAACGGTTACATCTGGGACGACGGTGGCAATTTCCTGCTTGGTCATGATGACTTCAGCCATCTCTGCGGGACGTCGCTGATCATTCGCGCCGATCTTTATGAATTGCCGCAGCGGTTCGAGGACGCTTCGCTTGACTGGATCAAGTCGATGCTTGGCAGCCATGTGCGCATTGCAGATATTCTCGCCCAACGCGGAGCGCCGCTCGCCAAACTCCCCTTTCGCGGGGCGGTCTACCGGGTCGCCCATGGCGGATCGCATAGCCGGGCGCCGAGTCTGATGCGGCAGTATTTTCTCAATCGCGGCGTGCTTCTGAAGCCGCGACGCTTGTTGCGAAATTTTCGCCGGCTGAGGGTTCTCGGCCAGGGTTATCGGCGCGAATTTTTCGGCGGGGCGCGGTCGAATCCTGCATAGACTCCGATGCACATAGCGAAGGCAACTAAATTATGAGGCTTTTCTCGTTCGATTTCACCAAAAGGGTTGGTTAAAGATGGCGAATCTTCTCGTCAGCGTGCTCTTTTCATCTTACAACGGCGCCAGCCGCCGGCTGCGCCATACTCTGGACTCCCTGGTGCGCCAGGAGCTTCCCCACGATCAGTGGGAACTGATTGCCGTCGACAACAACAGCAATGACGGCACTTTTGACCTTTTGAAATCCTATAGCGACAAGCTTCCGATCACCGTCCTGCAGCAGTACAAGCCGGGAAAGTCGGGCGCGTTGAATATGGCCCTGGATCGGGTGAAGGGGGATCTCATCGTCTTTACCGATGACGATGTTCGCGCCGAACCGAACTGGCTGAAAGCGATCGTCGACTGCGCCGCAGCCCATCCGAGTTATGGCATCTTCGGCGGCAGAATCGTACCTGATTGGGAGAAAGAGCCAAAAGATCGGTTTATTCAGTGGATTCCGATGGGATCTACCTTTGCAATCGTCGATGAAACCCAAAGCGGGCCGTGTGACCCGACGAAAGTCTGGGGCCCGAATACAATCGTCAGACGACAACTGCTCGGACCAAGCGTGCGCTACCGCGAAGATATCGGTCCTCTTCCCGGAAAGATCTTTGCCATGGGTGAAGATGCCGAGATCGTTATTCGCCTCGCGGCCAATGGTGCCAAATCCTACCGATGCGCGGAGGCCGTGGTCCATCACTGGATTCCGGCGTCGAGCGTGACGGAGGATTGGGTACAGAAAAGAGGTGAGCGGCTTGGCTACGGGATGCCGGCGCTCTTTCCCGACGAGGTGCCTAGAGGGCTGAGGTTAAGCGGAGTTCCGCTTCCGACCTGGATCGAAAGCGCGCAATGGGCTTTCCGGGCAGCAATGCTCTATCTCCTGCCGCAATCGAAGAAACGTTTCTGGGCAATCTGGAAATATTACTACATGCGTGGCTATCGTGCCGGAATTCGCCGGTACGTGTCTCAAACGGTGGTACAGTGATCGATTGCCCAGGAGGCAGTAATTTGAGACTATCGGTGCCTATCAGTCATTTTTGCCAGTATTTGCGTCCACGCATCGACAGCGTTCTATCGGAGGCCCAAGTCACCGGCAAGGCGTGAGCTGAAGCCGTACTGTGAGGCGATCCGACCGAAATGGGGTCCGGAGCAGCAAATGAGCAAAGTTAAGGTAACAATACTTTTCTCGACTTACAATGGAGAGAAGACCCTGCCAACGATGCTTGACGCGCTCTGCGCTGCCACCATACCGAAAAAAGAATGGAAAATCGTCGCGGTCGATAACAACAGCAGCGACAACACTGCAGCAGTCCTGAATTCCTATAAGGAGCGGCTTCCGCTGGAAGTTTATTTCGAGCCAAAACAAGGCAAGCAACATGCATTGACTTTGGGCTTCCGCCATCTGGAGGGGGAACTCGTCATTTTAACTGATGACGACGTCATCCCCGCGCCGGATTGGATCGAGCAGTTTCTGATCTTGGCGGAGGAGCAACCTCAGTTTTCCATATTCGGGGGCTTGATCACGCCCGAATGGGAGGAAAAGCCGGCACCGTGGTTGATCAAGTATGGGCACTTGGGAATTCTTTATGCTCTCAATGGCGATCTTCCCGAGGGCCCGATTTCGGCGGCGTTAATATCAGGGCCGAATTCGGCCTTCCGCCGTTCCATTTTAGGGCCTGGCTATATCGTACACGACGGCCTCGGCCCGGATGCCACTGTCGCTCAATTCCCCATGGGTGAGGATACTGCTTTCGCTCTGAGGTTGGAGAAGAATGGAGCCAAGGCGTTTCATTCTCGGCATCCCGGGGTTCGGCACATTGTAAGGAAGGGCTATGTGAAGGAAGGCTGGGTTTTGCGACGCGGCGAGCGCTATGGCATGGGTTTGGTTATCGTTCGGCCGGACCTGTTCAAGAGCAAAATGAAAATCGCCGGCCTGCCGGTTGTTAGCGCCCTGAGATGGCTTCTGATGGCGCCGGCCAGCGTCGTCGTCAAGAGATTCCCCCTAAGCGGCCTTCGCTTCAAATTGCTCTGGGCGCAGTCGGTGAGACAGGGAATCCTGCGCCAATTTTTGAAGCAGAGATCTGCGAGGAATAAAACGGTCCATTCTCAGCTTGGTGCCAAGTGATGACAGTCCCAAACCACGGCATTGACAGGAAGTTCTCCATCTGCCGAGGCAGGGGGCCAGATTTTCGCACTTCGGGAGGCGGCTCGGTTTGACGGCGAATCTAAAAATAAGTGTCATCTTTTCGTCCTTTAATGGCGCTAGCAGACGGCTTCAGCAGATGCTGGATTCGATGCTGGGCCAAAACCTTCCGGCTGACCAATGGGAACTGATTGCCGTCAACAACAACAGTGAAGACGAAACACAGCAACTTCTCGACCAATATACGGAGAAGCTTCCAATGGTTGTTGTCAATCATGCCCGGCCAGGAAAATCAGGAGCTATGAACGCCGCTTTGGCGATAGCTCGAGGAGCGTTGATCGTTTTTACGGACGACGATATCGAGGCCGATGCGAGTTGGTTGAGTTCGATTGCGGAGTGCGCAGAGGTGAATCCGGATTACGGCGTTGTCGGCGGTCGCATCCTCCCGAATTGGGAGCATTATCCCCATGGAAATCCGCTGTTGGACTGGATTCCCATGGGATCCACCTTCGCCATAGCCGACCAGGAATCCAGTGGCCCGTGCGACCCGACAAAAATCTGGGGTCCGAACACGACCGTGCGTCGTGAACTGCTCGGCAGCACTATACGGTTCCGCGAGGACATCGGTCCTCTTCCAGGAGGTCTTTTCGCGATGGGAGAGGATACGGAAATTGTCACCCGCCTATCCCGAAACGGCGTGAAGACATATCGGTGCGCTAAGGCCATCGTTCATCATTGGATTCCCGCCTCGAGCGTGACAGAGGCTTGGGTCCAGAAACGTGGGGAACGTCTTGGCTATGGAATGCCTGCGCTCTTCGCCGAGGACATTCCCAAAGGTGTAAGGATCGGCGGGGTGCCCTTGCGGACCTGGATCGAAAGTGCCAACTGGGCGGTTCGGGCGGCGCTTCTTTATCCTTTGCCGCGATCAAAGAAGAGGTTCTGGGCCATTTGGAAGTACTACTACATGCGTGGCTACCGCGCCGGGCTGCGCCGATACGCACCGGCAGGAAATCATTCTGGTCGACTGGTGCAGGAGGTCGTGCGGTGAAATTATCGGTGCTCATCAACAATTTCAATTACGGCCAGTATCTGCGTCCCTGCATCGACAGCGTTCTGTCGCAGGCCTATCCGGATTTCGAAGTGATCGTCGTCGACGACGGTTCCACTGATGATTCCCGAGAAATCCTTGCTTCATACGGCGAGCGGATCCTGACCGTATTGAAAGAGAATGGCGGCCAGGCCTCAAGCTTCAATGCCGGTTTTGCGGCCGCAAGCGGCGATATCCTTTTTCTCCTCGATGCCGATGATGCGTTTCTGCCCAGCAAACTCGTGCGCGTCGCCGAGATCTACGACCGCAAAGAGATCGACTGGTGCTTCGACCGCGTGACGACTGATGACGGCGACCAGCCTCCCGCGGACCTGCAAGTGACGCTGTTCGACAAGCGGGACACTCTGCGCAGAGGCGGTTTCCCCTCGCTCCCCGTGCCGACTTCAGGCTTGACCTTCCGCCGCGAACTGCTGTCCCAGATCCTGCCGATGTCCGTCGCGAAAGACGTCGTCCTCAGCGACAATTACATCAAGTTTGCGGCCGCCTATCTGGGTCGCGGCGCCATCGTCGAAACACCGCTGACCTTTCAGCGCATTCATGCTTCGAACCGCTATACGGGCACGAGCAGGGCGAAAACACTGCGCCCGCGGATCATGATCGCGACAGGATTGGAACTGGCACGTCGCTATGATGGGCTGCATGCGCTCGGCAAGAGCCTGGTGGCCGGCGGCATCGCCGAAACGACGTCGCTCCTGAAGCTTAGGAGCGAAGCTCGAAGCACCGTGGCAGGTGGTCCGTTTGGTGATGATGCCGTAAACGAAGTGGCCCTGATGGCCGCGCGCAAGCGTTTGGGCGCTATGCTGCGGAGAGGACAGTAATGGACCAGCAAGAGACCTTGGCGCCTTCATCTGATCGGCAAGGCGCGTCGCCGTTGAACATCGCCGTCGGCGTGCTGACCTATCGGCGGCTGGATGGCATCGCCAAGCTGCTCGACGTGATGACACGCCAGACCAAGCATTCGGATCGTCCTTATCATCTGACGATGGTGATCGTCGACAATGATGCCGCTGGCAGCGCAAGAGCCACGGTTGAGGGCTTCGGCCAAACGGGCGCCTATGATCTTATCTATGTCGTCGAACCCAACCAGGGCATACCCTTTGCGCGCAACCGCGCGCTGGATGCGGCCCCTGCCGGCACGGACCTCTTCTGCTTTCTCGACGATGACGAATGGCCCGTCGATGGCTGGCTCGATGCAATGCTGGAGACCCGCGAGAAAAACCGCGCCGATTGCGTCTATGGTCCTGTCCAGCCGGTCTATCCCGAGAATCCACCTGAATACTTCATCAAGGCAAGGGTTTTCGAGCGCAAGATGAACAAGGACGGTCAGCGCATTTCCTATGCGGCTTCGAACAATGTCATGTTCGATTATCCCCTCATCCGCTTATGGAATCTGCGTTTCGAAGAGAAAATGCGCTTCACCGGGGGCACTGACTATCTCTTTTTCAATCAGGCAATTCGCCGCGGCATGCAGGTATTCTGGGCTGACAAGGCACTCGTCTATGATATCGTTCCCGCCAGCCGCATGACCTGGAAGTGGGTGCTGCAGCGACAATACCGACTCGGCAACACTTTCGCCGTCAGCGAGGTCCTGCACGGCGACCTCAAGCGCCGGCTCTATCGCGCGGCCTATGGCGCCACGAGAGTGATCCTTGGGGTGGCCATGCTGCCGGCGATCCTCGTTTCACCCTATTGGGGCATGCGGGCCCTCACCCATGTTTTGCGTGGCGCAGGCATGGTCAACGGGATCCTTGGACATGCCTATCAGGAATACAGACCCAATGCCGCCCTCTGATACTGTTTGCAGGAGCGCTCTCGGATGAGTTTCGGCCCTACTTATGTTCCCAACGGGAACATCAGCTTGACGCGGCAAGCGGCGCGATCGCGACCACGTCATGGCATCGAGAAAGAAACCTTGGTCCGTTGGCTCCTCACGGTCATGCTTTATATCACGCTCTTGCGTGCAACCGGAATGTGGTACGGTTATCCCTCGAACTTCGATGACGGGATATCTGTGGATCCGCTTCCGCAGAAGCTGATGCTCTATTCCCTGATTCCGATGATGGGCGTTTACTTCATCCTGGAGCCAAACCGGTTTCTGTCCTATTTTCGAAGGGTTCCGGTTCTCGTCATCGTTGTGGCTGGCTTTTCGCTCATATCCCTCGCTCTATCGATCAGCTTTGGCGCATCCGCGCGCGGTGTCGCCGCCGTGACGGTGCTGACAATCGCGCCGCTGCTCTACCGACGTCGCTACGGCAGCGTCGAGACATTCAGGCTACTTACAAACTTCGCCATTTTTGCAGCCTTTGCCAACGTCCTGTATACGGTCGCCTTTCCGCGTTTTGCTATCATGGGCGGTTCTTATGCCGGCATGGTCAAAGGGCTTTTTTACCATAAGAACACGATGGGGCAATTTTTTGCGGTCGCGTTCGTCGTCGTGGTTTCCATCGGCTTGCCATCCGCCAAGCTTCGATATCGGACGTTGCTGCGCTGGACCGCTTTGTTGTTGATGCTTTTGTTAATCGCCGTCTCGCGATCGTCGACGGCCGTCGTCATGTTGGCAATGGGGCTTGCGACACTCGCGGGTCTGAAGATGATGTTCAAGATCGGAAATTCCGGCGTCCGATCGTTCTTTCTGTTCTTTCTCTGTCTTATCCTCGGCTTTGTCGGCGCGTCGGCCTATCTCGGCGCCGCGCAACTGATCGCGGATGCCTTCGGCAAGGATTTGACGTTCTCCGGGCGAACGAACATCTGGGAGCAACTGATTCCGCTTGTCTACGACAAACCGATTTTCGGATATGGTTTCGCTCTGTTTCGACAACCCGAGATCATGGAACAGTTCGTCCGTGTGACGTTTGATGCGAGATCGACGCACAACACCTATCTGGAGCTCGCGCTCAACATTGGCGTGCCCGGGACAATCGCCTGGGTGGCATTCTTGTTCAAGCGGCTTGGAGAACGCATAACGACGGTATCGTCGGGCGCCGCGCTAAACGAAGTTCAGGCGAAGGAAGTCGCAGTCATGCTGATGATCATGATCGGCGCGATGATGGAGGCTGGTTTGATGTTGGCACCGGTCGTGCTTTGGCCGCTTATGGTCGTGTGCTTGCCAAAGGATTCTTCGCCGAGTTCCTTCAGGCGCAAGCCACGAAAACCGATTATGCCGAATTCTGGTCGAAGACCAGCAGTATGAGTTCATATTAAGAGCTGGTATCCGACCCGAAATGTAGAGTATCGAAACAATACACGGCGATCCGCTTCAGTGCGGACCATTTTAGCGCAATTCTCAATACGAGGTCTCTCTATGGCTGTGAAAAAGTTGAAAGTCCTCGCCGCCTCCTCCGGCGGCGGTCACTGGGAGCAGCTGATGGCCATGCGCGGCGCATTCGAAGGCTGCGATGTCGTCTTTGCAACGACAATCCCGGGACTGCTCGCCAAATACGACATCAAGGATGGACTGGTGCTTCCCGATTGCAGCCGCGACTCGATCACAATGTCCATCCGCTGCTTTTTCAGCGCCTTCTCCATTGTCATCAAACACAGGCCGGACGTCGTCATTTCGACAGGTGCAGCACCTGGGCTTTTCTGCCTGCTTGCCGGCAAGTTGACGGGCAAGCGGACGATCTGGATCGATAGCGTCGCCAATGTGGAGAAACTGTCCCTCTCCGGAAAACTGGCTGGCCATATTGCGACTCTCTGGCTGACGCAATGGCAACATCTTTCGCGGCCGGATGGCCCACATTACGCAGGAGCTGTCCTTTGATCCTTGTCACCGTTGGAACGCAGCTGCCCTTTGATCGCCTCATCAAGGCTGTCGACAGTTTCGCACAGGGATTGACTAGGCCGGTTCTGGCTCAGATCGGCAAGGGCACCTACACGCCACAGAACATGAAATGGATCAAGAACATCGAGCCTGCGGACTTCGATAGGGTCTTCCGCGATGCGACTGTCATCGTCTCTCACGCGGGGATCGGCACCGTCCTCACGGCGAAACGTTTCGGCAAACCGATCATTCTCGTTCCACGCAAGGCGGCTCTTGGCGAGCACCGAAACGATCACCAGCTCGCCACGGTCAGCCAGCTTGTCGGCCGGCCGGGCATCTATGTCGCCCAGAGCGATGACGAACTCAAAGATTATCTCCTCCAGGACCTGGATAGCCCCGCTCATGAAGACGCGTCCGATGCCGGCCGGGCCTCGCTGGTCAGCTTTTTGAAGGGCTATCTCGCGACGGGTTGAACCCCCAACAGGGGCAGATGCCCTTGAGACGAGAAGATTCATTCGCCGCAATCGCGGCCGGCTATGTACCGGGTCAGTTGGGGCACGATGATTTTGGAAGCTACTTCGGGTCGCGGATGTGCGCCGTCAGGAATTGCGGCGGCCAGATCGTCCGGGGTCAGGCGCTCCCAGTCCGGCCGGTGATCGATGAACTCCAGGCCCCGTTTCAGGGCCTCCGCCTGATGAGCCGAAATATAGCTACCGACAAAAGGGCGGATCAGCCCGCGCAGTCCTGAAAATGGATTCATCGCCATGAGAATGATCCGTGCCCGCGGCAGGCGTTGATGAAGCTGATCGAGAATGTCGGCAATATTCTTTCGGCTTTGCGCCAGGGACACGAACCGATGCAATGTCGAGTCATTGGCGTAGAGCTCGATCAAAATAATATCCGGCTGCTCGGCAACGACCCGGTTCAGCTGGGTCAAAGCCCACGCCGACGTCTCGCCGCTCTTTGCGACGCTCTCGACTTTCACGGATCTCTGCAGGCAGGCAGAAAGCCTTGTTTGGAGGCCGGGCTGCCATCCCCCGCGCGCTGTCAGCGATGTTCCGAAAGCCACTATTTTCAGCGGTGGAAGGTTCTCGGCATCACTCTTTCCAGTCATCAAAACCATCACGAGGCAGGCTAAAAGCAGAACCAGACCCGATACCGGTCGCCTCTCGGTCGGCGCCGCTCGCCAAAGCCGCAAACATATCATGACAAAACCATATCTCGGCAAGAGCTATACGTCACCCGGCAGGAGAACCTTGTGGAACGGCTGGCAGGCCCTTGAAGCCAACTTTGCAGCAGGCTTGAGACAATATCATGAAGCACAGATCGTCACGCCCGCTTCAGTGCGCAAATCCGCCTTACATCCAACCGGGGATAGCAGCTGCCTCGACACGCCGCAACGGTGCCGAGGAGCGCCAATCACTCCTCACGAAATACGTGCTGCATCTGATCGGTCAGCGGTTTTGTGAGATAGGAGATGACGGTCCGGTCGCCGATCTTGATAAAGACTTCGGCCGGCATGCCGGGATAGAGCTTTATCGATTTCAGCTTCGCGATACTTTGAGCCTCCGGCTTGACGCGCACAGGATAATAGCTGATCCCCGTCCGCTCATCCTTGACGATATCAGGTGCAATTGAGGTGATCACCGCCTGCACGTCGGGCGTCGTGCGCTGATCAAAAGCGCTGAAACGCACATCGACGGATTGGCCGACATGGACCTGATCGATATCGCGGGTGGCGATTTTCGCCTGGACGGTAAGATCGTCGTTTTCGGGAACGACGAGCCCCAGCGTCTGACCGGCTTCGATAACGCCATTGACGGTGTGCACCGACAATTCGTGAACGCGGCCGCTGAGCGGCGCGGTGATGTCGAGACGGCGGAGTTGATCGAGCGCAGTGCCGCGGCGCTCCTCATTTTCGGCGATCTGAGCTTCGACATCGGTCAGGTCCTTTGCGATCTCCGAACGACGGTCCTCATCCAACTGAATCGACTGTCGGTCGATTTCGATCGCCTTGCCCTCGGCCTCCGCCTTTGCAGCGATTTCCTGACCGCTGTTACCCTGGAGATCGGCGCGGGCTCGCTTGAGCGTATTCAAACGCTGAAGCGTCACCAGACCTTTCTTGTAGAGAACATCGACGGCTTCGAGCTCCTGTTCGATCAAACCGAGGGAATCGCCGGTGGCGTTGATCTGAACGACCAAGCCTTTGATCTGCTCTCCCAATTGATCCTTGCGCGACGCCAGCTGACTCTTCATTCCGATCAGCGCTGACCTGCGGCTGTCGAACAACTTCCGCTCGCCGTCGAGCAGCTGCTGCGCCGCGGTGCTGGATGTCAGATCGCTGAGGTTTTCGTCGACTTCGAACGACTCGGCGCCGACCCGCTCCGCCTTGAGACGGGCGCGGCGCGCATAAAGCTGAGCAAGCGTGCTCTCGACAATCGACAGCTGTGCTCTTGTCGCCGTTCCATCAAGCCGTATCAAAACCTGTCCGGCCGACACATGCTCGTTTTCAGAGACCAGAAGTTCCGAGACGATACCGCCCGTCAGATGCTGGATCTTCTTGACGTCGCCGTCGACGACAACGACGCCTTCGCCGATGACGGCGCTCGAAAGTTCCGTCGTCGCCGCCCATCCGCCGATGCCGCAAACCAACGCAATGGACAGCGCGCCGACAACCGCCACATGGCGATTGAGGGAGCGTTTGGATTCACTAATAACTTTGCTCACGATCTTCCTTCCGGCCTATTCCGCCGCATTCCCGTCGACCACGACCTTAAGCTGAGCCACGCGCTCTGCAATTGGGGTGCGCGCTGCCTCGGTCCGGCTGACCCGCGCCAGAACTTCTTCCTTAGGACCGAATGCGATCATCCTGCCCTCCTGCATCATCAGCACGAAATCGCACACTGCCAGAACGCCGGAGCGATGCGCGATGACAACGACGATGCCCCCACGTGCACGCACGCTCATGATCGCAGCACTCAGCGCCCGCTCGCCTTCCTCATCCAGATTGGAATTCGGTTCATCGAGCACGACGAGGAATGGTTCGCCGTAGAGCGCTCTCGCAAGCGCGATACGCTGTCTCTGCCCGGCTGAAAGCGCAGCACCGCCCTCGCCGATTTCGGTCTCGTAACCGTTCGGCAGACGCAGAATGAGGTCGTGAACGCGCGCCGCCCTCGCTGCGGTAACCACCGCTTCCGGCGACATCTCTTTCGCGAAGCGGCAGATATTCTGCGCGACCGTGCCTGAGAAGAGCTCCACATCCTGTGGAAGATAACCGATATGCCGGCCGAGTGCGTCGCCATCCCATTGGTCGAGCGCCGCGCCATCCAGACGAATGGATCCTCTGACCGTCGGCCAGATGCCTATCATCGCCCGCGCCAGCGACGACTTGCCCGAGGCGCTGTAGCCGATGACCCCGAGCGCGCTCCCTGCTCTCAGGCCGAAGCTGATATCGGAGATGACCAACCGCTGGCCGGCCGGCGGTCCGCTGGCGACGCCTTCGACCGTCACCTGCTTGGAAGGTGCGGCCAGCGCGAGAGGGGCTGGAATCTCCGGAATTGTCTTCAGGAGGTTCGCAAGCCGCGCCCAGCTTTGCTGGGCGGAAACGAAACCGCGCCAATTTCCAATCGCCGCCTCTACAGGCGCCAGAGCGCGGGACGTCAGGATGGAACCGGCGATGATAATACCTGAAGAGGCTTGACCTTGAATGACCAGGATCGCGCCTGTTGCCAGAGTTCCCGATTGCAGGGCGATACGGAAAATCTTCGAGAGGGTCGCATAACCATTGCCGACATCCGATGCCTGCCGGGTGATGTTCCGGTATTCGCCGTTTTTGCGATCCCAGATCTCAGCCATCGTGCCCGCCATGCCCATGGCGTGAATGACCTCGGAGTTGCGGATCGAGCTCTGCGCAAATCCGTTGCGCATGTTGGCGGCTTCCGATTGCCGCTTGGAGAGCGTACGCGTGCCCTGGTTGGTCAGGAACGTCAGCATGGCGAGAACGAGCGATCCGCCGATGGCGATATATCCAATAGCCGGATGGAACAAGAAACAGATGACGAGATAGAAAGGGAGCCAGGGCAGATCGAACATTGCCGTCGGGCCCATGCCGGACAGGAACGTTCTTATCTGATCGAAATCCCGCAGGGGCTGAAGCCCGTCGCCGCCAATCTTGACCTTCAGCGGCGCTTTGATCAACGCCCGAAACACCCGCCCATTCACCATCTCGTCAAGCGCACCGGCAACGCGAACGAGCATTCTGCTCCTGAGAACTTCGAACGCGCCCTGGAAAGCATAAAGAGTCAACGCAAGTATTGCCAAGGCGGCCAGCGTCGGTATGCTTTTGCTTGGAATGACTCGATCATAAACCTCAAGCATAAAAAATGAACTTGTGAGGTAGAGGATGTTGATAAGTGCGCTTGCTATGCCAATAAAGATCAGGCCCCCTTTGCATTTCCGCAATGCTTTGGACGGTTCATTGACGTCAGCTGTCGAACTTTGAAACACGAAGCAATCCTCTCTTACCGCATCGCTAACCCGGCGAAGCCGCGGATACACATTGCAGTTGCGGGCTTATCAAGCCCAATCATTGACATGCTGCCTTCGGAGCCGGCACCGGTGCCACCCCCGCTTGCAGCCTATAACTTAGCTCATGAGTCCCACTGAAAAATGACCGAAAATACAAATTTATCACGAACAATTTCAGAGGCTCTAACATTAACGCTACGATAATCATACCGGCCGAAGCAAGAGATAATCGCAATCCGCCCAATAACGGCTCAAAGCGGCGAACATGTGGCGCACTTATATCGATATTTACTAGGATGTTAACTATAAATGCAATCTATAGTTAACTTTTATGAGTACCTGTGGAACATTTCCATAGTCACCGCGTGACTTCAGCGTCCGCCGATAGCGACGGCCTTCGCGACCCTTGAAAGTTGAAGCATTTCCGCCACGCGCGGGTAACGCTTCGGGATCCGCTGCAGTTTTCAAGCCAGCATTTGTGAGACATGACTGCCGTTGAATGCGTCGACGTTGATGGAGACGCTCAAGCTGTCGGTATCGATATGCGAAGCGCCATCGGAGATCTTGTATTGGAAGGTCTCGCTCACTTTTCCGCTCAAACCCGCGATTTTCGCAGCGTCGACCGTGTAGGTGTAATCGCCATCACTCTCAACATGGATGACGCCGTATTTTCCGGTCAGCGTCAGGCCATGCTTGTCAACTGCGCTATCACCGAAGCGGCGAAGCCATACGATGCCGTTGCTCGCGCTGTCGTTTTCCAGCAGATTGCCATGATAACCGCTGCCGGTATCGGCCGAAATCTTCAGGGTGTCATGCACTGCGACAATTTTGGGAATGACTGCATCTGTGGTGGGAGCAGGTGTTACCGTGGTCGTCGGCGGAGGCATCACTTCAGGCTCGGCGACAGCCGGCGAGGTGTTGTCGCCCGTGCCGCCTGCAGCGCTGTCCAACTCTGCCTGCGCCTGCTCGAGGGTTTTGTTCTCTCCGATGGAGAACGTATTTTGGGCGGCAATTGTCGCCGGCATCGTGAGCGTCGGTACATCGCTGTCGATGATATTGTTGTAGAAGGAGCCTGATGCCGGTTTGTCCACTTTCAATGCGGACGAGGAAAGTTCGTCGAAGACGTTGTCGTGGACAGTGATATTCTCGCGAATATAGCCAGGGTTGCCGACGGCGCTGACCAAAACGCCGTAGACGCCGTCATGCAGATAGTTTCCGCTGATGTCGTAGTTCTTCGCATCGCCCTGGTCACCGAGACCGATACCGTAAGACCAGCTATAGCCGCCATATCCTGAGATATCATTGTCGTGGATGGCGATATTCGTACCCGCCTGCGCGCTCAGTCCAAAGCCGCCACCGAGCAGAGTGTTGCCCTCGACCACGGCATTGGTCGCCCGGATCAGCACCAGAACACCCTTGGCGCTATTCGTAGCCGTCTGCTCAAGGTGGTTGTCCGCGACCAATATATTGCTGCTGTCGTTGAGCTGGATCGCGTCTGCGGCGCTGCCCAGACTGTTGGTGACGGTATTGTTGATGAGGGTGACGCCGTTGACCTTATCCATCCAGATCCCGTCGGAATGTACGCCGGTCAGCGTACTGTTCTCGATGGTGATGTTCTGGCTGCTCTGGAAGCTGACCGAACCAGGTTTACCGGACAGGCCGGTATTCGACACTTCGACATTGCGCACGGTCCAGTTTGAAACATTGCCGGCATAGATCGCGTTGGCGCCGGTATCGGCGATCTTGATGTTCTCGATGATGATGTTCGAAGCCTTGGAGCCGTGGATCCCGTCATTGCTGCTGTGAATGACCGGCGCGTCACCGATGCCATAGCTGCCGATGGTGATCGGAGCGTTGGCAGTCCCGGAATATCTCAGATCGAACTGTTCGTTAAAGACGCTTCCGGCAGCAAGCAACACGCTGTCGCCGGGGTTCAGTTTCAAGGCTTCCACGGCGGATAGCGTCGCGAATGCCGAACTCTCGCTGGTCCCGCTGTTATTGTTGGATCCTGTCGCCGAATTCACATAATAGACAGTCATGCGTGATCTCCCTCGATGTTAGGAGATCTTTTAATGGCGGACCTCTCTCCGCCTGCTAAAATGAAACACTAAAATGCGTTCTATCTCGCGATATTCTTGATAGGGTGATCATTAATATTTGCTGATGACAAACATTTGCTGCATTGCAAAACACTTCTCGAACAAAATGTGATTGTATATTTAAACAAGACAACAACCACCGCGAACTCCCCTATCGGAGATAAAGGCCTTCGCAGGTAACAAAACGAAGGCTAATTTCACGCAGAACAACTACTCGCCGCCACCTAGCGCAAAAGCGCTTGTTTGCGTTGAGTACCCACAACATCTACGCATGAATAACAAAAGGCACAGATCTGATGGATGATCAGAAGGGATTATAATTGGTGTTTCTATCTTTTTCATATTTCTGTCGCACGACACGGTCTTCACGACGGATAAATAAACTTCGCGTCAGAAGAAATCAGCGTTATAACGGGCAACAACCATAATCAATTATTATTAACGCATAATCTTCAACTATTTCATCCTCTTATGCGCATTCTACGTGCGCGATTATTAGAGAATGCACCTATAAATTTTTAATTTTTGTTAAGCATATGCTTGACTATTTCTATTAAGCTATCCTTAATCGGGCCGCTCGTTGAAGTTCAAACATGACCAGCGAACAATATTTCAAGGAGAGACCCCGATGGCTATTCACGCAACAGACGATTCTGCGACATTCCTGGAAACCGACGTTATCTCAGGAAATCTGCTGACCAATGATACATCTGATGGCAACCTATTCTTGCGCGCTTTTGATCAGCAGAGTGTAGGCGCCAAGCAACCCGGCCAGATTACCGAAATTCACGGCGATTATGGTACTTTCTACGTCAAGGCGGACGGCAGCTATACCTATGTGCTGAGTGATGCCGCGAAGATCGGCTTCATCAACGGCGAAACGCTTCAGGAGAAAGTCTCCTACAAGATTTCCGACGGGGCCGGCCACACCGATTTTGGCCTGTTCACCCTCAACATTCAGGGCGTCACGCAGGTTAAGCCGATCGCAGTGGACGATCATTACAGCTTCAACGAAGGCGATTCCATCGGCGGCAACGTTCTGGACAATGATATTGCCGGCGACAATGGTCACCTCTTCCTCCGCCAATTTGACGGCACGAACGTTAACGCCAAGAGCGGCGCCGTAACCGATGTACTCGGTACTTATGGCACCTTTCATGTCCAGGCGAACGGCGAATTCAGCTATGAGCTGACGTCCGATATCGCCCCGGGCGACCATGTCACCGAAACCGTTCAATACTACAAGATTTCCGACGGCGAAGGTCACACCGATGTCGGCATTCTGACGCTCAACATTACGGGCACGGATGTCGTCTCCGGCCCCGTCGTCTGATCGACGACAAGCATCGCAGCCCGTTTCCTATGCAAACGGGGTGCCAATAAAAGGCCCGTCACACAATCGGCGGGCCTTGTCACATGGGGAGAGTGCAAGATAGCGCATCGGTGCGAAAATCGGAATCCGGAAAGCACGATGGTAGATTCATGGTGTCAGGGCGTCCGTGCGAAAGGACGCACGGCGCTCCAAGGAAGAGCTCCGCCCCTAATCACTTGCTGCAGCGTTGCCGGAAACGCGCTGTCGCTCCGTCTCCTGCCTTCTCCCAGTTTCTGTCGAAGATCGGGCGGAGTTGCGGGCTGATTTGCTTCATGACGGCTTTGACCCTGCAACGATCCCCAAGCTTCAGCATGGTCATGAGATCGCTGTCGAGCGCGTGGCCCGCCGCCAGGAGCGTTGTATCGGTAAAACCGTTCCAGAAATAAAACCGCGTCAGAATCATCGACTCATCGTAGGGCGCCAGAGCGACCGAACGTTTCATCATGCCAGCGCTCGACAGCGGCTCTTCCGCAATCTTCGACTCGACCGCCGCAAGACGCAGCCAGAAATTACTGTTCGTCGGCATGCATGATAATGCATGTTGCAGATAATGACGTGCACTGGCGGCCGCGGCAACCCAGGCGTCGTAATCGATATTGACGTTCTGTCGATCGAGCTGCGTCAGAACGAGCGTCAGGCCGGCGGCAACAATGTCAGATCGGCAATAGTGTCCGTCGATTCGTTCAATAGCGCGCGCCGCGTATCTGGCCGCGACATTGTTCCCGACAGTTTCGCCGCGTTCTATCCTCTCGGCGACCATCGAAATGCTGGCCGTCCTGATCGAAGCATAGAGCTCGCGGCTGGCCAGCACCGTAAAGACCACGGTCACGATGAAGAAAACGATTCTCGTGCGCAAAACGTGCCGAATGCCGAACATCAGCTTTCGGTATAGTATCGGGAATAGCGCTTGTAATAATATTCGCTCGAACCAAATGTCCGGTAGAGCTTCATCTGGGCCGGATCGACCTTGGTTAGTATGGCTCCGACGCACTTCGTATAGAGATCCGGCTCGGACAACAATGTCGATTGGACCACCTTCCGCGAAGTCTTGCCCCACTCGATCACGAACACGACCGCATCGAGCTTCGGGTTAATGGCGCGTGCATCCACCACCGGAGCCAGAGGAGGCAAGTCGACGATAATGTAATCGAAACTTTGACGCGCAATCTCGAGAAGCTGATCCATACCGCGCGATGCGAGCAGCTCCGACGAATGCGGAACGCGATAGCGTGCCACCGTCGGCAGGAATGCGAGCTTTGTCTTGGGGTCGAGGAGAATGAGATCCTTCAGCGGGCGATTGTCGACGATTGCTTCAAGCAAGCCGGCTTCCGCGTGGCGGCCGATCGCCCGCGTCGCTCCGGGATTGCGCATATCGCCGTCGATAAGCAGGCACCGTGCCCCTTGCATGGCCAAGAGCTTGGCAAAATTGATTGCCGTCGTCGACTTGCCTTCACCGGGCAAGCTCGACACCACACCGATGACTTTGCAGCGCTGGTCGGAGGCACTGATATCGATCGCGATTTTCGCGCTTCGAAGCGTCTCCGCGAATGCCGACAGGGGATGCTCCTCGACATAAGTCGTGGTCTTGCCGCCCCTGGCGATGCTTCGCGGGTTCCCAGGATCGACCAGCGTCGGATCATCGACATTGTTCTCGATCAGCGGCATGACGCCAAGGGATTCGACATCGAGCATATCCCTGACATCGTCACCGGTGCGGAAGAAGCGATCGCGGAATTCACGGAAAGCTCCGATGCCGCTACCGAACGCGCATCCCAGGAACATTGCGAAAGCGATGACGAGGCTTCTTTTCGGCGCACTCGGCTTCGTTGGCGTCTCCGCAGTCGTGATGATACGTGCGGCGGTAATTGGGAAGCTCTGCTGCTGGATCGCCTCTTGATAGCGCGCCAAGAAGCTCTGATAGAGGTTCTTATAAGTATCCCGTGTCCGCTCGAGCTCGCGGAGCTGAACCTGCGTCTCGCCCGCCGTTGCGGCCACACCCGTTGCCTTATCAACGCTGTCACGCAGCGATTTTTCGCGGGACTGCGCAACCGTGAGCTCGCTCTGATAGCTCTCGGCGATGCGATTCAGCTCGTCGAACATCAGCCGTTCGTATTCGGCCATCTCGGCGCGCAGCCGGACGGCCTGGACGTGGTCGGGACCAAGCCGCGCCTCGATTTCGGCCTCGAGCTTCGAAGCTTCGAGATATTTCTTGCGGAGGTCGTTTGAAATCGAGCTGTCGAGCACGTCGGTCACGATCGCATCGGTCTGCTTGGCTTCGATGATCGACTTGATGCGGGTATATTTCGCTTCGGCCTGAGCGGTTTCGGCCTGAGCCTTGATCAACTGGCTGTTCAGCTCGGAAAGCTGCTGCTCGCTGAGCAAGTTGCCCTGCCCCGCCTCGACGAGCCCATGCTCACTTCGGAACTTCTGCACTGCAAGGTCGGTGTCCAACGCCTGCTGCCGGAGTTCTTCGATACGCTCCTGCAGCCACTCGCCGGCCCGCCTTGTCGCGTCATATTTCGAATTGAGCTTATCGACCAGATAAACATCGGCAATGGCGGCGGCGATTACTCGGGCCAGATCCGGAGACTGCGAGGTGTAGGTGACGTCGAGAACGTAGGATTTGCCGACACGCTCGACATCGATATTTCCGGCGACGGTTTCCGCGGCCCATCGCCGCTTCATCTCCAGATCGGGAGCGATGGCCGCGTCGTCGGCAAACCAGGAGCGAAAATTCAGCAGAGATTTCAGCGTACCGACAGAAAAGAGTGAGTTCTTCTGTGCGTTGAACACCGGATCGTCGACAAGTTTCAGCTTGTCGACGACGGCATAGGCGATCGTATCGGACTTCAACAGCTCGACCTGGCTGAGGACCGTACCCTCGTCATCGTCCAACTGGCCAAAAGCCGCCAGCTGGTTAACCATCTGATTGTCGCTGCGGTCGATCAGCACTTTGGTCTCGGCTGTATAGACCGGCACCGCCGTCAGGACATAGACGACACCGAGAATGCCAAAGGCGAAAGCGCATACCGCTACGATCCGCCACTGGCGACGGACGATTGCGATAAGCTTGTCGAAATCGATGAAATCAGCTTCGTTTCCCGTATCGCGGGAAGGGTCGATACGCGGCGTAAGTTTATCTGGCGACAGCAATTTCGATCTCCAACAATGGCGTCAAGCGCTAAGATCTACAGGCAATTCCAGCTATTGTGTGACGGGGACGCTCTGACTGGTCGACTCCGATGTATCAGAGGATGACTGGCCCGCTCCTCCCGCGCTGACGATTGTCGTCGTCGACGTTGTGGACGAGCTGTCCTCATCGTTCGTATTCGAAACCCTAAGCGTGCCGGCAGTCGTGGCGCTGCCGTCAAACGGCGTACCGTCATCCGACCCGGGACCTGTCTGCCCGATTGAACCAGTGTTGCCGATACCGGATGCTGCCGCTGGCGCACCTGTGCCTGGACCGAGCGCCGCCGTCCCGCCTTCGGCCAGAACCTTTGCAAAGGCTGTCAGCAGCGGCGCAAGATCGGGATCGGCGCTGGCCGCCTCGGCAACAGCTTTTTCGATCGCCAGTTTGAACTGCGGATCCGAGACCTGGCAACTGTTTGCGGCTCGCCCGAGACCGGATCCGATCGCCGCCATCTGTGCGGCATTAGCCTTCTTGGCCTGCTCGAGTACCGGCAATAGGGCGTCGTTGCTGCTCCCTACCAGCGCTCGAACACGCGATGACAGAACCAGGGGATCGGACACGTCGAGCAGAACGGCAGGATTGGCGGTAAATCCGCCGACATCTGCGGGTGTGAGATTTGCAGGACCCAGGCAAGCAGCCGCAAAGGCGCTCGAAGTCATGCCGACAAAAATCCCCGCGGCAATTCCGCTATATGCAAGTTTACGATAAACACTAAACCTTGCCATAAAAGTGGCTTCCTTCATCAAATCCGCTATCGCAAACAGACCACCAGCACCGATCGTTGACGATCGGCGCCGGCTACTCCCCACTTAGTTTCCGAGGTCTTGGACCGCATTACGGGTATCGCGTGCGTCGTCCGTGACGCCGGCAACAGTGGACGATACCGAGTTTACGATGTCAAGGAACTTGACCAGTTCGATAGAGTCCGAATTGGAAATATAGATAATATCCTTGTCTTCCATCTTGAATTGCTGAGCGGCAAACAGGGTTGCCGGATCACGAAGATTGGCGCGGATAATCACCGGAACCGTCTCGCCCGCAAACCGCGTCGTATCTACATGCATCGCTGCCAGCGTCTTCTTCGGGACAAGGCGATAGAGCAGGACCTGGGCTGGATCCGCACGGTCGTCACGCAGACCGCCCGCCTTGGCGATGGCCTCCCCGAGGGTCAGGTCCGACTCCTCGAAATCGAACCGGCCGCTCACGCCGGCGGCGCCGAGCGCCAGGAACGTGCGGCGCTCGTGATCGACGGAGATCGTGTCATCCGGCGCCACATAGATATTCTCCGCCGGGTTTTTCAGCAGCGTATTGTAGGCGACCGTCGCCGTTCTGCCGCGTCGCTGCAGCGTCACATTCGTTTCGATGTTATTGGTCGTCAAACCACCCGCGGCGGAAATGACGTCGAGAATGCGCTCACCGGCCGGACTGATCTGAACACGCTGAGGATTGTTGACGTCACCCAGCACGGCTACCTGACTGGAGCGGTTGGTCGTCGTTGTGATAACAACCTGCGGCTCGATCGCGCGGCTGGCAAGACGATCTTCGACATCCTGCTCGACGGTCTCCTTTAGGCGACCGGCAGCCGGAACGCGACCGGCATAGGGGATCGTGATCGTTCCGTTTCTATCGATGGTCTGCGCCGGCAGAGAGATATAATTGCCGGGCCGGCTACCGGCGTCAGAGGGAATAAAGAGACCACCGGATTGAGCTTCGAAAATCGCAACCTCTACGACATCGCCATAACCGAGTGGAATTTCGGGCGCGCCACCGCGTCCACCGCCAAAACCCTTGAAGGAGCTCGGCTGCGGAGTAGTGAAATAGGCCAGGACGTTTTTGCTGAGATCAACCAGGGCGTAGTCGATACCGACTCGACGCTCCTTCGTGGTTACCTTTACCGCGGCGTTTCGATCAACATCCTTGTGATCGGGGCCGGACCTTGGCAAGGACGTGCAGCTTGCCAATATACTCGTTAGCGCTACAACAATGGCGACGCGTGTACTACCAACAGGAAAACAACCCATAGAATAACCCGTGTTGACGCCCTTGAAGCTACTGCTCCGCAATCGGACAAATTACAAGACAATCCCTGATCAATAATTACCAGATGCCGTTTATCATTCCCTAACTGTGGCAGCCCGGCAACGCCGCGCCCTTCAGGAAACAAACGGCCTCAGCCCGACTCTCTGACGTCGGCAATAATCTAAAGGCTGCGTCCGCTATAAAATTTCTTAGGTTTAAGAGTCAACCCGCAGCCCTGAATCAATCCGGCATCTTCGAAAAACCTTCATAAATTCCATTCATTTAAGCCATTGCGCATGCACGGCTCACCCATATTGGCGATCCGTTTCGCGGTGACTGCGGCCGAGGCTGATTGCAACAACGGCGCTCAGGAATGCGGAAAAAAATACTGCGAAACCGGGGATTTGCAGCGAGAAGTCGACCGCGGCATGAAGAGCGACCAGAACCGTCGCCGCTATGCCGAGCAGAACATAATGTCGCAGGCGCCGCCTCTCGGAGAGCCCGCGCCAGAAAACCCTCGCGAGCACTCCGAAAGCAAGAAACGTCGCAACTGGAAACGCTACCCCCAAGCCCAGAAATCCTTCGAGGTAGAAATTATGTGCACGGTCAAAAATCCCGAAGATGCCGCAGGCCGGATCACGATAGGCCGAAAAAACGGTGCGAAAGGTCCCGAGGCCCGTTCCGGTTAACCAGTGATCCGAAATGGCGCGCCATATGTCGGGCAGAATACAGAAACGATCATCATCCTCGAGCCGCCTTTCCTGCGCGCGTAAGATCGCTTGCCCTGCAAATATGCTTAGCAAGAGGACGACGAAAATCACTGCCGCGAGAAGCTTTAACACCGAATGCCATTTCGGTGCCGGTATTAAATATCGCCTTGAGCTGTTCCAATTGAGGACCAGCCAGGGAAAATAGATGAGCGCGGCAACAAAAGTCGCGAATATTCCGGCGCGTGAGCGGCTCAGCATCAACGCGGTGAAACATGCACATAAGAGCAGAATATAGATCCACGTTCTCAAGAGCAGAAGGTTTCGGCCTGGTTCGCCGGGCAGATGCGTTGAATAGGAACGGGCAATGTCCCTGACCAACGTCAGCATGAGCAACGTTCCCAGCCCGAGGAAAGTGGCGGCGGTATTGCGGTTGACGAAGATGGCCGTCAGGCTGTCGAGGTAGGCGTGTTTTTCTATGACGATCAAGACGTTGGGAAACATCGAAAATTGCAGCAGGCCGAAAACGGCGATGCCCCCCGCCGCGAGCCCCAGGCTGGCCAGCACTTTCCGCGCTCGTTGATCGGTATCGCACAAGATAAGTCCGGTCAGAAAGGTCACGAAAGGCAGGGCCACCCAGAGTATCGAGGCAAGCGTGTCCGCCGGTTCGACGGAGATCGCCGCATATTGGACGCCCGCCAGATCGCGTGCAGCGCCCCAGGCGGGGTTTGCCAGCAAATTGGCCGGCAGTTCGATCGTTTGGATAAATGTCCAGCTCGTCAGCACGACGAGCAAAAGCAAGGCGATCTTGAACACCCACCTGCTTTGTCTTGGCTCCGCAAACAGCAATACCGAAACGATGGCGAGAGCAAACATTCCGATTGCGGCGAAGGCGAAGGGCAAAGGTGTGACACTTCCAAAAGGAATGAGCGTCAATATCACAAGGCCGATGAAGGCAACGAGAATCGCCTCCCGCAAGACCTGCCTGTTGATGAGGTTGGATAACATTTGACTTCACTCACCAGCAGCCAACATGAGGCAATCACAACCATTACGGTTAATATACTCGTACTAACATAAGTTGCAGATCAAGCGCTTGCGTGTTAAAGTGCAACAGAATTCCACATCGTTAAAATTGTCGCGAATGGCTTAAGCCAATCGAGACAGGATCCCGCTTATGCTCCTTCAAGCAGCAGAAACGGGATAGACGTTCTGTGCCCAATACTTGGCAGATCACCAAATCGCCATGCCATTGACCGAGCCAAAAGGCAAGCCTGATCTCAAGCGCTTGCCCTGACGGGGATCAAGAGATGAAGAAAACCTTCGTTACACTTCTGGCACTGGCTTTTACAGCGGGGAATGCCTGCTCTGCATTCGCGGCCGGCCCCGCAGGTTTCGCCCGCGGCCTGACCAGCGGTTCGGAGATCAGCTATATCTCCGAAAAGGGAAAGATCGTTCCGCCCTTCGCCCAGGTGCTGTTCTGCGCCCAGAACCCTGCCGAATGCCGCGACAATAACGGACTGTCGGTCATCGCACTGACGGACAAGGAAATGTTGCAGCTGAAGAACGTGAACAACACCGTCAATCGTACCATGATCGGCCGCAACGATTCCCGCAACGAACTGAACGGAGATGTCTGGAAGGTGAATGTGCGCAGCGGCGACTGCGAAGATTTTGCATTGACCAAGCGCAGCCGCCTGATCGCGATGGGCTGGTCATCGCGCGCCTTGCGGATCGCAACGGCCTATACACCTTCCGGCGAAGGGCACGCCGTCCTCGTGGTCAGAACCGACAAGGGCGACCTGGTGCTCGACAACAGGCAAAGCAGCATCAAGAACTGGCACGACACAGATCTGCGCTGGGACAAGATCCAATCGGGAACAGACCCCTACGTCTGGTACCGGCTGTAGCTGCCGAGACAGCCGATAGAGCAATTCGTCTCATTCCCGGGTTGAAGTCGAGCCGGCGCTCACGAACGGCTCGACTTGTCATATCGCCCACATAAACCTATGTTTTTGCTGTCGAGCGGGTGCCCGGCAGCAAACAGCGGCACCCTCAATACGACTTCCGATGTGGGTATTAAGCGATCTTCGATATTGTCTTTTGGCCCAGATTCAGTATGACGAACGTCATGCTGCGACGCAGCATGACGTTCTACTCTAATGATTTGAGGGAAATATGCGCATCACGATGATTGGATCAGGCTATGTCGGCCTTGTTTCAGGCGTTTGCTTTGCGGATTTCGGCCACGACGTCATCTGCGTCGACAAGGATCTGAGTAAGATCGAGGCCCTTCGCGAGGGCCGTATTCCGATCTACGAGCCGGGTCTCGATCAATTGGTTGCTGAAAACACCAGCACCGGCCGCTTGTCGTTTTCGACGGATGTCGGCGAAAGCGTTCGTGGCGCCGACGTCGTGTTCATCGCGGTCGGCACGCCGTCCCGTCGCGGCGACGGCCATGCCGATCTCTCCTACGTCTATGCCGCTGCGCGCGAGATCGCCACCTATGTGGAGGGCTTCACCGTCATCGTCACCAAGTCGACGGTGCCGGTCGGCACCGGCGATGAGGTTGAGCGCATCGTGCGGGAAACCAATCCTTCGGCTGACGTCGCCGTCGTCTCCAATCCCGAATTCCTGCGCGAAGGCGCGGCGATCGAGGATTTCAAGCGTCCGGATCGGATCGTCGTTGGGCTGAATGACGACCGGGCACGCGAGACCATGACTGAAGTCTATCGTCCGCTCTACCTCAACCAGGCTCCGCTGGTCTTCACGAGCCGCCGCACCTCCGAGCTCATCAAATATGCGGCCAACGCCTTCCTGGCCATGAAGATCACCTTCATCAACGAGATCGCCGATCTCTGCGAAAGGGTCGACGCAAACGTCCAGGACGTTTCACGCGGCATCGGCCTCGATGGCCGTATCGGCTCCAAGTTCCTGCATGCCGGTCCGGGTTACGGCGGTTCATGCTTCCCCAAGGATACGCTTGCCCTTGCCAAGACGGCGCAGGATTATGACGCACCGGTCCGTCTGATCGAAACGACGATCTCGATCAACGACAACCGCAAGCGGGCGATGGGCCGCAAGGTCATTTCGGCCGTCGGCGGGGACATTCGCGGCAAGAAAGTCGCCATCCTCGGACTGACCTTCAAGCCGAACACCGACGACATGCGCGACAGCCCGGCCATCGCCATCATCCAGACGCTGCAGGACGCCGGCGCCCAGGTCGTCGGCTATGATCCCGAGGGTATGGACAATGCACGCAAGGTCATCGAGAACATCGAATATGCGAACGGCCCTTACGAAGCCGCTGCCGACGCCGATGCCCTCGTCATCGTCACCGAATGGAACCAGTTCCGCGCACTCGATTTCAATCGCCTGAAGCAGTCGATGCGCGCTCCGGTCTTGGTCGATCTGCGCAACATCTACCGCAGTGACGAGATCCGCAAACACGGCTTTACCTATACCGGTATCGGCACCAACCTTTACCAGGACGCCTGACAGCGCCTGCCAACTATGTGAACCTTCTGGCGCCGCGGGCACAATCCCGCGGCGTTTGTTTTTGAAGCGTGCGCCACGCTCTCTTCGACCAGCACATCGGCACGAAGATCAGAAACGACTTTTAGAAAGTACGAGGCGTAAATTCAGAGTGCAGAGAGGGCGCCCTTCGTCCGAAAAGATGCACGGCGCGCTATAGCAGCCCTACCCGCGTCCCCTTGATCGTCAGTACGGTCAGCCGGCCCGTCGCCGAAACCGCGGTGTCGATGCCGATGCGTTGCGGACCGAATGTCGGGGCTCGCCCCGGAGTATGTCCGTGGATCACGAGAACAGGAAGCTGCGGCCCCTCGTCCAGGAAGGGCTGCCGGATCCACATGAGGTCGCTGTCTTTTTGTTTCTTGAGATCGATGCCGGGTCTGACGCCTGCATGCACAAACACCACCCTGCCCATTCGCATCATGATCGGCAGCGATTCGAGGAACTGGATATGCCGCTCGGGTATCATATTGCGAATGACGCGGGCGATCGTTTCGTTTCCGGCCGCCGACTGCAGGAGATGCTCGATATCGATGCCGTATGAGTGCAGCGTCTCCGTCCCGGCGAAACCCAGCCATTCGAGAATACCCGCCGGTTTGCGATAGAGCTTCACCAACTCAGCATCGTGATTGCCGCAAAGGACCAAGCGCTGAAATCCTGGCGGCGGGTTCTTGCTCAGGAACTCCAGAACCGCGCTTGAATCCGGTCCACGATCGACATAATCGCCGAGCATGACGATGAGTTTCGGCCCCTGAATGCGTGCTGCGTCCTCCTCGATACGGCGATGTACGTCGAGGAGTTCGTTGTAACATCCGTGAACATCGCTCATGGCGTAGACCGCAGCGAAGTCGCCTTCGGCAAAGGTCAGCCGAGCGCGCTGCTTACGATTGCCGGCCAGCATCGGTATCTGTTGTCGCCACCGTCCTAGATAATTAGACATGTAACCCATTTATGAAACCCGACCGCGTGGCGGGTTGATCGATTTCCATCTATCGCTGCAATGGCACGAATCGCAGTGTTCATAAGAAGTTGGCCTGATCGCGGCGTCGACAATGTAGCCGCAACCTCTTGCCATATTCGGAACGACCTGATCCTTCGCCGAATGCTGAACCGCTCGCGCCAGGCTCGCCTGCGCGGTCGCGATAGAACGCTGCCCTCCCAACACATCAAGCAACGGGGACTGTCCATCCTTGTAGCTCGCGATTGAAAGCGCAAGGGTCTACTGCGTGATCTTCCCCTGGGTGCGAAGCGCCGCAGCTCACCGGCGATAGCAAAACGGCTGCCGCGGAAATCGGCGTTCTGTACTTATCCATAGTTGGGAAGACATCGCGATTAATAACAGGTTGTATTTTATTACATGATGCTTAACCACTGGTTAAACTTATGTCTACTGGTTCGATTCTTTCACGTTCAGCTGTGTCATCCAATATTTCCACGCCTGGAAGAACTCGAAACGATGGACTTTCCACAGGTGAGGACTTCGAAAAAGCTGCACATATCAACTACAGCGAGAGGCGACCGGAAAAAATGAACGTTAAAGCAGATCACGCTTGACGACCATTCGACGCCGCATAAATATGGTGCGCTGCGAGCGTGAATGACAATTCTTGATCAGGAATCTCAGATCCAAAACTGCGGGGTGCAAAGTGGAAACTGCGGTTGATTCGAAACTTATCGAGGCAATCAGCTACGACGAAGACAGCCGGCATCTACGGGTCTATCTGACCAACGGTCAGAGACGAGAATATGAAGGAGTCCCCAAAGGCGTCGTCGTCGGTTTGACGATGGCAGAATCACCGGGGAATTTTTACATGAAGGCAATAAGAGGCAAATATCCTCATCGCCCCTAGATAATTTGTCGACTACGATCTTCGTTTCAGCAACGTTGCGGGGCCGGCATTCGCCGGTTCCCGCTCAATATCTTGGCCACTGTGCCGGCACAGATCAATAGCCGCCGAGGAAGTCGCCAACCGCATTGATCTCCGATGGCGCGATCTCGTGCCCACCGGCATGCCAGACCGTCCTGACCTCCGCGCCCCGGCCCTCTAGGTGCGCAGACAGCGCCTGGGTCACCCCAATCGGAGCGATCGGATCCCGCTGCCCGGCTGTCACCAGCACCTTTCGTCCCGCGAGCGTCGAGCGAGCCTCGGGCTGAAACGGAATGAGCGGATGCATCAGAACCGCCGCGTCGAAGATGCCCTTTTCGATCAGCACATTGGCAAGAATATTTGCGCCGTTCGAAAAACCCAGGCCGAGAATGTGAGAAGCCCGGTATTCGTCGGCAAATGCCTGGACGTAGGCGGCCATCTTCTCCGTCGCGCGTGAGAGGTCGGACATGTCGTAGACCCCTTCCCCGGTGCGGCGGAAAAACCGCGCCGCGCCATATTCGGAAACATCGCCGCGCGGCGAAAGAACCGTTGCTTCGGGCAGCAGCCGTCGGCCGAAATCGAAGAACTGGTTTTCATCGCCGCCGGTGCCGTGCAGCACGAGCAGAATAGGCTTGTCAGGTGCTCCGGCATGCAGCCGGTGCACATATCCTGTTTCGGTCATCTTGCCCTCCTTACACTTCGAGCGGCTGCAGATGCTGCTCGAGCAAGGCGCGAAGATGAGCGTGCTGCTGCGGCAGCTTCAGCGCTTCGCCGAGATGGGCCGTGTCTTCGTCACGGTCGAAGCCGGGCTCATTGGTCGCGACCTCGAACAAAACGCCCCCCGGCGTGCGGAAGTAGATCGCCCAGAAATAATCCCGGTCGATGACAGGCGTGACCTGATAGCCGGTATCCATCAGCGCCTTGCGCACTTCGAGCTGCTTTTCACGATTCTCGACGGCAAAGGCGACATGGTGGACGGAGCCGGCGCCGGGAAGCGCGCGGGCAATGTTCGGCATCGTCTCAAGGTCGATGAGGTGCGCGCCGTTGCCGTCAGGCTTGATCAGCCGCTTGATGCCATCCCGCTCCTCATCCACTTGATAACCCATGAATTTCAAGAGTTCGGCCGTCGCGCCCTCGTCTCTCAGCCGCAAGGCAACGGAGTGGAAGCCGCGAATGGCGTGATCCTCGCTGATGCCGCCATGCGTCCACGGCTGACGGTCATCGTCCTTGACCTCGACGAGCGCGAAGCCGTCGCCATCCGGGCCGGAGAAGTTGAGGCGCTTTTCGCCGAAGCTTTCCTCAGCCTTCAGGCCGCCGAGACCAAGCGTAGCAAAGCGGTCACTCCAGAAGCCCAGCGAGCCTTGCGGGACGGAAAATACCGTCGTGCCGACCTCACCGGTGCCGGGGCGGCCCTGCGCCATCTTCGGGAACGGGAAATAGGTCATGATCGTGCCGGGCGCACCGGTCTCATCACCATAGTAGAGGTGGTAGACATCAGGCGCATCGAAATTGACGGTCTTCTTGACGCGACGCAGGCCGAGCGCATGGGTGAAAAACTGGTTGTTGGTGCGGGCGTCCTCCGCCATCGACGTGACGTGGTGCAGACCCTTGATCTGATCGAGCATGTGAGACCCTTTCTTGCCCGCCTTTCGCGGGCTTTTCATGGATCATAAATGCGCCTCACCCGGCCTCCGGAATAGACCCTGAGACCAAAACGCATTGTCTATTATTAGTGAACAAAGATCAGGCCGCGTTCACTTCAGGCGCCGTGAGGATCTGCCGGCAATTGCCAGTCGATCGGCGCCCGCCCGCGGGACTGGAGGAAGGCATTCGCCTTGGAAAAATGTTTGCAGCCAAAGAACCCGTTATGAGCCGAAAGCGGCGAGGGATGCGGCGCCTTGAGCACCAGATGCCGCGCCGTGTCGACAAAAGCGGCCTTGCGCTGGGCATAAGAGCCCCAGAGCATGAAGACGACCGATTCGCATTCGTCGTTCACCTTGCGGATGACGGCGTCCGTGAAGCGCTCCCACCCCTTGCCCTGATGGGCGGCCGCCTGACCTTCCTCAACCGTCAGCACGCTGTTCAGCAAAAGCACGCCCTGCCTTGCCCAATGTTCGAGAAAGCCGTGACGCGCCGGCGATATCCCGAGATCGGTCTCCATCTCCTTGTAGATGTTGACGAGCGAGGGCGGTATGCGCACGCCCGGCCGGACGCTGAAGCACAGGCCATGGGCCTGCCCCAGCCCGTGATAGGGATCCTGTCCAAGGATGACGGCCTTGACATTGGCAATCGGCGTCAGATCAAGAGCGCGGAAATATTCGCTGCCCTTCGGGAAGATCCGCTTGCCCACTCGTTTCTGCGCGACGAGGAAGGATTTGAGTTGTTGCATATAGGGGCTTGAAAACTCCCCCGCCAGCGCGGCCTTCCAGCTCTCATCGAGACTGACGGATGTATCGCTCATCAGGAACCCTTCAGCATAGGACGAAACAATGGACACACGGTTCTAACAAAATCGATCTACGCTGCAATGCCTGTCGGCAATGGGTCTACGTCTTTAGGATCGGCGAGAGAAGACTGCGAGAGGCTGTCCGAGGCATCGTCGTTCGTGTTTAACTATATGATGGCTTCGGTATTTACGCCGGCAGGCGGCCTGAGTAGAACCTTGATTGTAAACTGGAGACACCTCTTCAAATGAAATTCGGCACGAGCGGCCTTCGCGGACTTTCAGTGGATCTCAAGGGTCGCGCCTCGGCTCTCTACGCGATGGCGTTCGGCAAATATCTGCTGAAAAGCGGCAAGGCACAGACCGGCGACGTCATTTTGATCGGCCGCGACTTTCGCGATTCCAGCCCCGAAATCTCGGGCAATTGCGCTGGCGCGCTTGCCGCGCTCGGCTTCCGCATTTTCGACTGCGGCAATGTCCCGACGCCAGCCCTTGCTCTTTATGGTCTTGAAAGCAAGGCCGCATGCCTGATGATAACCGGCTCTCATATTCCGGCGGACCGCAACGGCATCAAGTTCTACCGTCCGGACGGCGAGATCGACAAATCGGACGAGGCTGCGATTACCGCCTTGGCGGCCGAAATCGATAAGAGCGGCGAAGCGTTGATCCAGGCGCCAGCGGCGATGGAAGATCGTGAGGCGATCTGTCGACAGCTCTTTTTCGAACGCAATACGGCCCTGCTTCCGCAAGGCGCGCTGTCCGGCCTGAAGATCGGCGTCTACCAGCACAGCACCGTCGCCCGTGATCTCCTGGTCGACGTTCTTGCCCATTATGGCGCTGAGGTCACCGTTCTCGGGCGTTCGGATAGCTTCATTCCGGTCGATACAGAAGCCGTTTCCGAGGAGACCATCACGCTGATGAAGCGCTGGGTCTCCGATCACAGCTTCGATACAATCGTCTCGACCGATGGCGACGGCGACCGCCCGCTGGTCGCCGACGAAACCGGCACGCCACTGCGCGGCGACCTCCTCGGCCTTATAGCAGCCAATTTCTTGGGAGCTCGCATCGTGGTGACGCCCGTCACCTCCAATTCCGGCATCGAGGTCGCGGGCTCCTTCGCCGTCAAGCGCACCCGTGTCGGCTCTCCCTTCGTCATAACAGGCATGGAAGAGGCCGTGGCGGCTGGCAATGACCGCGTCATGGGCTTCGAAGCCAATGGCGGCTTGCTGACCGCCAGCCCTTTCGATGTCAACGGGCAGAACGTCCGCGCCCTGCCGACGCGCGATTGTTTTATTCCCATGCTCGCAGTCCTGTCGCTTGCGGCCGCTCGCAGGCAGCCGCTCTCTGCCATTGCGATCTCCTATAAGCTGCCCTTCGCCGCTGCCGATCGTCTGGAGAATTTCCCGGTGGAGACGAGCGCCGCGCTGATGCAACACTTGCGCGCCTCGGATCAAAATCTCCGTTCTTTCCTGCAGCCGATCGGCGCTGTCGCGACCAAATCCGATATTGACGGGCTTCGGATGACACTGACGGACGGCCGGATCATCCATTTCCGCCCATCCGGCAATGCGCCGGAAATGCGCTGCTACGTGGAAGCCGGCAGCGAGCCTGCAGCTCTCGACCTGCTGCACGCCGGTCTCAACAGAATAAGAGGCTGGGCAGCCGCCCGCTGACATGCAACCAGTAAGGTCGTCTATTTCAAGGAACCCGCCTATGACGCAGAAAATCGTTCCCGTGATCATGGCCGGCGGCAAAGGCACGCGGCTCTGGCCGCTTTCCCGTGCGACCGCGCCGAAACAATTCATCCAGTTCGTGGGTAATAAGACGCTGTTTCAGGAAACGCTCGAACGCGTTTCCGATCCCGAGCTCTATGAAGCTCCGATCGTCGTCACGAATGAGGAGTTCCGCTTTCTGGTCGCCGAGCAGGCGCGCGAGCTTGCCATTCCGCTCGCCGCCGTGCTGCTCGAACCGGTCGCCCGCAACACCGCCGCCGCGGTCGCTGCCGCCGCAACGCTTGCCGCGGACCTCTTTGGCAAGGGCACTATCATCCAGATGCTCGCCTCAGATCACGAAATCCTCGCCGACAAGAGCTATTTCGACTGTATCCGCATCGCTCGCGAGGCGGCGGCCGACGGCAGGCTCGTCACCTTCGGCATCAACCCGACCGAGCCGGCGACGGGCTATGGCTATATTGAGATCGGCGATGCGCTTGATAATGGCGCTCACAAGGTGAGCCGCTTCGTCGAGAAGCCGGCATTGGATGAAGCCCAGCGGATGCTCGCCGACGGCGGCTTCTACTGGAACTCGGGCATCTTCATGTTCCCCGTGACGGAACTTCTTGCCGAGCTGCAGGAATATGCGCCCGAGGTGCTGAAGGCTTCAAGCAAGGCTGTTTCCAAGGCAAGCCGCGATCTCGATTTCACCCGACTCGATGCCGACCATTTCGCCAAGAGCCCGGATATATCGATCGATTATGCGGTCATGGAAAAGACGTCGAAGGCCGCGGTCGTCCCCTCGCCATTCCGGTGGTCGGACATGGGAAGCTGGGATGCCGTTTGGAAATCGGGCAAACGCGACGATAACGGCAATGTCGCCGCCGCCAACACGACCGTCGTCAATACCCGCAACTCGCTGGTCATGACCCATGGCGTGCACCTTGCCGTCCAAGGCATGGAGGATGTCGCCGTCATCGCCAGCGAAGACGCCGTCTATGTCGGACCACTCAAGGACAGCCAGAACGTCGGGCAATTGGTCAAGATGCTGGCTTCCTCCTCGGCGACGGCGAAATTTGCCGAAACGCATCCGACATCCTACCGACCGTGGGGCGGCTATACCTCTATCTTCAACGGCGACCGCTTTCAGGTGAAGCGCATCTTCGTCACGCCGGGCAAGAAGCTTTCGCTGCAAAAACACCACCATCGCTCCGAGCACTGGGTCGTCGTCAAGGGAACGGCCGAGGTGACGATCGGCGACAATGTGCAGATGCTGCGTGAGAACGAAAGCGTCTATATCCCGCTCGGGGAAGTCCATCGTCTCGCCAATCCCGGCAAGATCGTTCTCGAGCTCATCGAAGTTCAGACGGGCTCCTATCTCGGCGAGGACGATATCATCCGCATCGTCGACGAATTCGGAAGAACGTAAGCCAAGCGTCGGAACGGCCGGCGGGCCAAGTCAGCCCGCCGGCGCTTGCGGCATGCCCACCATCCCTGTTGAATTCCCTGCCGGGATTCTCGTAGAATGAATGAGCCGACAGACCTGACAGGAGATGTCCTCTGATGCGTACCCTGCCCGCCCTCGCCGGATTTCTTTCAATCCTGCTGCCGGCAATGACCTTTGCCCAAACGGCGAACATGCGCGCCGCAAGCGAGGCGGAAATCCGACAGCATCTGCCCGGCACGTCGGAGCTGAAAGAAAGCAGCAACGGCTATGAATATCGCGAGGGCAGCAAGAATGGCTACAAGATCAACAATGGCGAGGTCTGTGTCCGGTTTCCCGATAAGTCGACCGACTGCGTCAACGTGAAGACTGACGGCAAGAATTTTCAGATGATCGACCGCAAGGGCGGCCGAACCAGATTCTAATTTCAGCCCGGCTTATCTTGCCCTGTTATCGTGCCGGCGCCGTCTCGCCGCTCTTATCGACAACGAATTCGGCGATCAGCCCTGAATGATTGGAGCCGAGATTGTCGTCGAGGCGCTTCAACGACGTCAGATGAAGCGGCGCGCGCGCGAATATGTGATCGATGGCAATACCGAACCGACCGGCGGCGATCGGCCATGTCGCCGGTTCGGGCGCCATAGTCTTCAGCTTCTGCTTGCGCAGGAGAGCCTGAATGCTGGGCGCGATCGACGACGAATTGAAATCGCCGGACAGCACCAGCGGACCTGAGATCGCATCAAGCGCGTTGCTGAGATCATCCAGCTCTTCTATCTGGTAATCGTCGAAATAGGGTTTGGTGAGATGGGCCGAGACGAGATTGATGGTATGCCCGCCAAAATCGACGCTCGCTGCGACCAGCCTGTCTTTCCGCAAGCTGCCGATGCTCGCAACCTGGCGGGTCACGAACGGGCGTTTCGATAGCACCAGCGTATCGCAGCTGTCTTTGCCGTTGTCGCAACCGATATGATACGGATAGACCTTGAACAATCGCTGCAGATGGAACGTCAGCGGCTTGGCTTCGAGCAGATTGACGACATCGGCATTCGAAGCGATCACCATATCCGCGATGGCGGTCGAATTTTTCCAGTTATCGATCGCAACGTTGAACGACATCAGACGGAAAAGCGGCGCCGTTCCCGTTCCCCTGTCGTCCCCGGCGAATTCACGGAGCATGATAACGCCGTGCGCCGTGAGGAGCAGCGAGAGAAGCAGAAGGGCAAAGCCGTAAGCATGTCTTCTGACAACCAGGATAACGAGGCTGGCGGCGGCGAATGTGAGGCCGAGATGGATCTGAAAACTGTAGATGAAGGAGAGCAGCCAGAAATTCGTGAGATAGCGCAGCGACACGACCGCAATGGCCAGGGTCAGAAACGCAGAGAGAATCCAATAAACTATGTTTCTCATCAATCCCTGGTCTCGCCTGAACAGGATGTCGCCCGAAACCGCTCAACCATTTCGGCATCATGCTCAAGACGACCGCCGCCCATAACATGCAAGCCATTATGGTGCAATGCAGCATAACGTCCGGAAACGACGACAGCAGCGCCGCGTCAGGTGCTATCTTTCAATGGCCTATCGACTCGGCCTCTTTTTATCCTGTAAGTGGGTGCCATTTTACGGAATCGGCTTTTGCCGTCGGCAGGGAGCCGAGAAGGTGGGAATGCGCTACTTCATTACAGGTACTGCCGGCTTTATCGGTTTTCATCTGGCTAGGCGCCTGTTGCAGGAAGGGCATGAGGTGACAGGCTTCGACGGCCTCACTCCTTATTACAACGTCAAGCTCAAAGAGATGCGCCACGCCGCACTCTCTCAGTTTCCGGCCTTCCGGCCTGTCATATCAATGCTTGAGGACCGGCCGGCGCTGGAAGCGGCAGTCTCCGCGGCCGCGCCTGACATCCTGATCCATCTCGCCGCGCAAGCCGGAGTTCGCTACAGCCTGGAAAATCCCGAAGCCTATATACATTCGAATGTCGAAGGCTCCTGGAACATCATGGAAATCGCCCGGCGGGTTGAAGTCCGCCATCTGATGCTGGCCTCGACATCATCGATCTATGGCGCCAACGCGACTGTCCCCTTCCGCGAAACCGATCGTGCCGACGAACCGCTGACCATCTATGCCGCGACGAAGAAATCGATGGAGCTGATGGCACACAGCTATGCCCATCTCCACAAGATTCCGACGACGGCCTTCCGTTTCTTCACCGTCTATGGCCCATGGGGCCGGCCCGATATGGCGCTGTTCAAATTCGCCAAGAACATGCTCGAAGACCAGCCGATCGAGATCTACGGCGAAGGCAATATGAGCCGTGACTTCACTTATATAGACGATCTCATCGAAGCGATCGTCCGGCTCTCGGCCATTGCTCCGCGCGAAGAGAATCGTTTGGCCGACGCGAGCATCGAAACGCTCTCGCGACAGGCGCCTTTCCGCGTCGTAAATATCGGCGGCGGCCAGCCGGTCAGTCTGATGGATTTTGTCGAAACGGTGGAAAAGGCGCTCGGCCGTCCTGCCATCCGCAAGATGCTGGCCATGCAGAAGGGCGACGTACCGCGCACCTTCGCCGCCCCTGATCTGCTCGTCGCGCTGACCGGCTACAAGCCGGGCACAACGCTCGATGTCGGCGTCAAAGCCTTCGTCGAATGGTATCTCGACGTTCGTCGCGAACTAGACGCTTAATCCGAACATCCTTGCGACTTAGCGCAGAAACGCGAGCGCTTCCACGGTGCCGATAGTCTTTGCAAACACATAGTCGATGGCAAAACTCAGGCTGTTCGAATAGGCCTTGAGCCGATAGCCCTCGCCTTCGATAGCAGCCGGGCTGCGTAGAACGAAGGGAACGCTCGGCCGCACGAAACCCACACGTGTCGTCAGCGGAATCTCGGGCGAACGGCCGATGGCAGACGTATACATCAGGTCTTGGGCAAGACCGGCAGGCCCGACGGCGAGGGCCGGCCCGGCAGCCGCAATGATGCTCGAGGTCAAGACGATGGTGGCAAGAGTTTTCTGCATGTCGAAAGTCCCCGTTTTCGGATCGCAGGGCTTTCGTCTCGCCCTGATCCAAGCGGTCGATGCGTCTGTCCACGCTTCGGCCGCCTTCACGAGAACAGACTACACGTTAGTATTTGCAGGGCTTTTAAGCGCATCGGTCAAATTTTAGGAAATTTGACTTTCTATACGGAAGGACATCGACATGCCTGACGAAACCAGCCACGCCGCGGCTGGAAGCGATGCCCGGACGCGAATCGCAGCTTAGAGGATGCGATCCAGCTTCTTGTTGATATGCAGGTTCGGCATCAGGCCCGCGCTCTGCGCGGCATGATAGGATTCTCGCGCCGCATCGAACGAGATCGACCACATGATGGCGCTGAGCAGGAGCGCGATAATATAGATTTGGATACGCATCGCATTGGCGATAGGGAAGGAGCAAGGCAGTTTTGTGTCAAAAAATGAGCGCATAACGAGAAAAACAACGCCTCTTCGTTCCGCCGCGGTCGGCGCCGGACACATCACTGTCGTCAATGGTGCTTCCCACTGTCAGAGCAATTCCAAAAAAGTGCGAAGCGGTTTCCATCCGGCACAAATCCAAAAAGGTTTGGAGCGGTTCTGCGCTTCCGTGACGCTGAACCGCTTTAGCCGCCATCTCGAGCTCTGAGAGGACATAACGTGCCCTTTTCCGCGTCCGAAGCGGTTCGCCATCTGGAATATATCATTCGATTGACTTAATACAACTTCGGTGTTATGAATCCGTCATGACCCAGAACAGTGACACTCCAAATCCCCCGGCCTCCGCCCGCGCCGAGATCGCGCGCCAGAAGATGCTGACCGCTGCTCTCGATGTCTTCGGGCGCTACGGTTTCGATGGCGCCTCGACGCGCCAGCTGACTGAAGCCGCCGGCGTCAACCTGCAGGCGATCCCCTATTATTTCGGCAGCAAGGAAGGCCTCTACATCGCCACCGCCGAATATCTGATGATGAGGATCGATGCGCATGTCAGCGGCATGAGGGCGCGCATCGGAGCGCATCTGGTGGCGCTCGACGCGGCCGGCGAGCCGCTCGGCGAAGCCGACGCCCGCATTTTCCTGACTGAAGTTCTCCAGACCATGGTGACGCTCTTCGTCGCCAAGGAATCGGAACCCTGGGCCCGATTCCTCATCCGCGAGCAGATGGAGCCGACCGAAGCTTTCAAGCGGGTCTATCGAGGCATCATGAGGCCGATGATCGAAATGGGTCGGCGCCTGGTCGGCGCCATTCTCGGCGAGGATCCTGCGTCCGAACATGTGCGTCTGCGCACTTTCAACCTCGTCGGCAGCATTCTCATCTTCCGCTTCGCCCATGCCTCCGTACTCGCGCAGATGGAATGGGACGCCTTCGGCCCGGAACAGGTGGAAATCCTGCGCGGCCTTGCTGCCGAACTGGTCGATGTCATCGGACCGCCGAAAAGAGGCGCGGCATGAAACGCATCCTTCTCCTCGTGATTCTTCTCCTCCTTGCCGCAGGTGCCGCCGCCTGGTGGTACGGCCTGCCCGAACGGCTCGGCTCGCTGCCCGAGGCGCGTCGCGAATTCGTCCTTTACGGCAATGTCGATATCCGTCAGGTCTCGCTCGGCTTCCGCGTCAGCGGCCGCCTCTCCGAACTGCGCGTCGACGAGGGCGATGTCGTCAAGAGCGGCACGGTCCTGGCGAAGCTCGACGCCGCACCCTACGAATTCGCAGTCCGCTCCGGCGAGGCCAATGCCGCGGCCCTTCGCGCGACGCTCGACAAGCTGAAGGCTGGCCCGCGGCCGACCGAGATCGCCCAGGCGCGAGCTGCCTACGACGAAAGCCTGGCGGATCTGCAGAATGCCAACCTCGCTTACGACCGCGCCCGCCAGCTTCGCCCGCAGGGCACGATTTCCGAAGCGAACCTCGACCAGGCGACCGCCGCAAAGGCGATGGCCGCCGCCCGCTCGCAATCCGCCAGCGAGGCGCTGAAGCTGCTGCAGGAAGGCTCGCGCGTCGAGGACATCGCCGCCGCCGACGCCCAGCTGAAGGCCGCCGAGGCCACACTCGCCTCAGCCAGAACCTCGCTCGCAGACACCGAACTGCGCGCTCCGAACGACGGCGTCATCCTCTCGCGGGTGCGGGAGAACGGCGCGATCGTCTCGCCGGCCGATACCGTCTTCGTGCTCTCCCTGACAGAGCCGGTCTGGGTGCGCAGCTATGTCGCCGAACCCGATCTCGGCCGCGTCCACCCCGGCATGAAAGTATCCGTCACCTCCGATACCCAGCCGGATAGACCTTATGAAGGCACCATCGGCTTCATCTCGCCGGTCGCCGAATTCACGCCGAAGTCGGTGGAGACGCCTGAACTGAGGACCGATCTCGTCTATCGCCTGAGGATCGTCATCGACAGGCCCGGCCCCGACCTGCGGCAGGGCATGCCGGTCACCGTGCGGCTGTCCGCGCCGCCGACAGGCGGACAATGACTGCCCCAGAACCCGGTCGGGACGCCAGGCCGCTCGTTCGGATCGACGGCGTCACCAAACGTTTCGGCGATGCGCCTGCAGCCCTTAACGCCGTCTCCGGCGTCATCGGCGGCGGCGCGATCACCGGCCTCGTTGGTCCCGACGGCGCCGGCAAGACGACGCTGATCCGGCTGATGACCGGCCTGATGCTGCCCGACACCGGAACGATGGAAGTGCTGGGCTTCGACACCAGAAAGAACGCCGCCGGCATTCAGACGGCGATCGGCTACATGCCGCAGCGCTTCGGTCTTTATGAGGATCTCTCGGTGCAGGAAAACCTCGACCTCTATGCCGATTTGCGCGGCCTGCCGAAGAGCGAACGCACCGGCGCCTTCGACGAGCTGCTGACCTTCACCGACCTTAAACGCTTCACCGGCAGGCTCGCCGGAAAGCTCTCCGGCGGCATGAAGCAGAAGCTCGGCCTTGCCTGCGCGCTTCTGAAAAAGCCGCGCCTGCTGCTGCTCGACGAACCGGGCGTCGGCGTCGACCCGATCTCGCGCCGCGACCTCTGGAAGATGGTCGAGAACCTGACTAGGGAAGGCATAGGCGTGGTCTGGTCGACCGCCTATCTCGACGAGGCCGAAGCCTGCGACCACGTGCTGCTCTTGAACCAGGGAAAACTGCTCTTCTCGGGAAAACCGAATGAAATGACCGAGCGCGTCAGCGACCGCGTCTTCCGGGTCTCCGATGTCACCGGCCGCCGTCGGCAGGTTCTCGCCGAACTCCTGCAGGCCGATGGCGTCATCGACGGGGTGATTCAGGGCGAGGCGATCCGCCTCGTCGCGGCCAGTGGCAAGACGCCCGATATCGGCAAGGCCGGCGACGGCGCATCGCTTTCCCCCGCCCCACCGCGTTTCGAGGACGCCTTCGTCGATATGCTCGGCGGCGGTCCCGGCGGCCGCTCCCGGCTTGCCGAGGCGCAAGAGCCGCTGAAAGCCGGGGGTGACCGGCCGGTGATCGAGGCCAGGGGTCTGACCAAGCGCTTCGGCGATTTCACCGCCGCCAACGACATCAGCTTCGATATCCGCCGCGGCGAGATCTTCGGCCTGCTCGGTCCGAACGGCGCCGGCAAGTCCACCACCTTCAAGATGCTCTGCGGCCTCTTGAAGCCGACCGGCGGCGAAGGCCGCGTCGCCGGTTTCGATCTCCGTCGCGATGCCGCCGAAGCTCGCAACCAGCTCGGCTATATGGCGCAGAAATTCTCTCTCTACGGCGATCTTACAGTCATGCAGAATCTGGAATTCTTCGCAGGCGTCTATGGCCTTCGCGGCCAGCGCCGGCGCGAGCGCATAGAGCTGATGGCCGACATTTTCGATTTCGGCCGCCATGCCCGCGAAGCCGCCAAGGATCTGCCGCTCGGGCTCAAGCAACGCCTGGCACTTGCCTGCGCCGTCATGCACGAACCGCGCGCCCTCTTCCTCGATGAACCGACCTCCGGCGTCGATCCGATCACTCGCCGCGAGTTTTGGACGCATATCAATGGCCTGGTCGAAAAGGGTGTCACCGTGCTCGTCACCACCCATTTCATGGACGAGGCGGAATATTGCGACCGCATTTCGCTGATCTACCGCGGCCGTTCGATCGCGCTCGGTTCTCCCGATGAGTTGAAGGCACGTGTCGCGACAAAGGATGCGCCGGACCCGACGATGGAGGACGCCTTCATCGCGCTGGTGCAGCAATCGGAAGTGGAGGATGCAGCATGAGCATTTCCTCCGGCCGGCTCCGGCGTCTTGCAGCTCTGGTGCGCAAGGAAAGCTTCCAGGCGATCCGCGACCCGAGCAGCATCCTCATCGCCTTCGTACTGCCGCTGATCCTGCTCTTCCTCTTCGGCTACGGCGTCTCGCTCGATACAACGCGTACCCGCATAGGCCTCGTGACCGAAGAGATGACGCCGCTGACGCAGGACCTCGCGGCCAGCTTCCGGGCCTCGCGCTATTTCGACGTGGCGATCGGCCGTGACCGCCGCCTGTTCGAAGAAGATCTCGTGATCGGAAAGCTGCGCGGCATCGTCGTCATCCCGGCCGATTTCACCACCCGTTATACCGCCGGCAACCGCCCGCAGGTCCAGGTGATTGTCGACGGCTCCGATCCGAACACGGCGAACTTCGTCCAGAACTATGCGCAGGGCGCCGTTGCCAACTGGGAACAGCAGAGGCAGGCGGACGTCGCCTCCCACAGTCCCGCCATCACAGTCGAGCAGCGCTTCTGGTTCAATCCGGAGCTGACCAGCCGCAATTTCCTCGTGCCGGGCTCGATCGCCATCGTCATGACGCTGGTCGGCACGCTGCTGACCTCACTCGTTGTCGCCCGCGAATGGGAGCGCGGGACGATGGAAGCAATGATGGCGACCCCGGTGACGGCAGTCGAGCTGCTTGCCGGCAAGATCCTGCCCTATTTTCTGCTCGGCTTGACGTCGATGACGCTCTGCGTTCTGCTTGCGGTCTTTCTCTTCGGCGTGCCGTTCCGCGGCTCGGTCGCTGGCCTTTATGCCCTGTCGGCCGCCTTCCTGATCCCGGCGCTGGGGCAAGGCCTGTTGATCTCGACGGCAACCAAGAACCAGTTTCTCGCCTCGCAGCTGGCGCTGATCTCCGCCTTCCTGCCGGCCTTCCTGCTTTCGGGCTTCCTGTTCGAGATCAACTCCATGCCCAGGATCATCCAGTGGATCACCTTCATCGTGCCGGCCCGCTACCTGATCCCCAGCCTGCAGACGGTGTTTCTCGCTGGCGACATCTGGCCGATGTTCGGACAGGCAATCTCGGTCATGCTGACGATCGGCGGCGTCATGTTCGTCCTGGCCGCACGCAGCACCAGAAAGAGGATCGGCTGAGATGGGATGGACAAGGCTCTACGCCCTCATCGTCAAGGAATTGCTCGCCGTGCTGCGCGACCCCAAGGGCCGCGCCATCCTGATCGGCCCGCCGATCGTCCAGCTCCTCGTCTTCTCCTATGCGGCGACGCTCGAAGTGCGCAACGTCGACGTCATGATCCTCAACCGCGACAACGGCCATTGGGGCCAGGAGCTGATCGAGCGTATCGATGGCTCGCCGACCTTCCGCAATATCTCGATCGCCGCCGAACAGGCTGAGGTCCAGGTGGCGATAGACAATCAGACGGTCATCGCCGCGATCGAAATCGGCCCGGATTTCTCCCGCAATATCGAAGCGGGAACGCCGACCGACCTGCAGGTGGTGCTCGACGGCCGCCGCTCCAACGCCTCGCAGATCGTCGCGGGCTACCTCTCGCAGATCGGTGCGGCGCTTGCTGCCGAGACGCCGGCCGGCAAACGCGCCGGGGCCAGCATCGTCTCATCCGTGCCGCGCAACTGGTTTAACCCGAACCTCACCTATCAATGGTTCATGGTGCCGAACCTGATCGCCAGCATCGCGCTCCTGATCGGTCTGATCGTCACGGCACTGTCGATCGCCCGCGAGCGCGAGCTCGGCACCTTCGATCAGCTGATGGTCTCGCCGTTGCGCCTGCACGAGATCCTGATCGGCAAGCTGATCCCGCCGATGATGATCGGCCTCTTCCACATCACCGTCTATATCCTCGCCGCCGTCTTCCTCTTCGAGGTGCCGCTGCGTGGCTCGCTCTTCCTGCTTTACGGCAGCGCGATCTTCTATCTCGGTTCTGTCGCCGGCCTCGGTCTTTTCATCTCGGCGCTGTCGATGACGCAGCAGCAGGCGATCCTCGGCGCCTTCCTCTTCATGGTCCCGGCCATGCTGCTCTCAGGCTTCGCGACCCCGATCGAAAACATGCCGGGCTGGCTGCAGCCGATAACCTACGTCAATCCGCTGCGCTATTTCCTGGTGATCGTCAAAGGCGTATTCCTCAAGGATATCCCATTGGGCGAGGTGGTGAACCAGACCATCCCACTGGCGCTGATCGCTACAGTGACGCTCAGCGCCGCTGCCTGGCTCTTCCGCCGGCGCCTGGAATAATCCCAGTCCCACACATGCTGCGGCCGCCTCACAGAATGTAAACCGGCCTTCCAAAGCGTGACTCTTTGCTGCGGGAACCTCGATTTGGCGACGTCGTTAGTCGAGTGCAACCCCAGCAAAGGAGAAGCAAAATGTACAAGATCATACTTGTCTCCGGCGCCCTTGCGCTGTCGTCGCTTGCCACCAATGCTCTGGCTGACGGAGCAGTCACCGGTGCAGCTGGTGGCGCCATCACCGGCGCGATCGTCGGTGGTCCTGTGGGTGCCGCAGTAGGCGGCATCGCCGGCGGTGTCGCCGGTGCCGCTATTGACCCGCCGCCGCGCGAGGTCGTCACCTATGTCGAGCAGCAGCCGGCCCCGACCTCCCGCGTGGTCGTTGAACAGCCGATCGTCGTCGGCAAGCCGCTTCCGGCGGATGTCGTCGTCACTCCGGTGCCCGACAACCCTAAATACGCCTATACGGTCGTCAACGATCGTCGTGTGATCGTTGAACCCCGCACCCATAGAGTCGTGCAGGTCATCGAATAATCAAGCGATCGAGACCGCCTGCTGCGGCTCGACTACCTCCGGCCCCGCTTCGGCGGGGCCTTTTTCTACGATTGCACCAACAATCAATCGGCGCGCGATAGCACGGCAAACCGCCGTCTGAACGGCGCTTCCATATCCCAATCGGAGATCAGACTTTCAGCTCGCGCCGCTCGCGCTCCGTCACCATGGCGAGATCGAGGACCTTCTGCAGGTTGGCGGCGTGGCGGAAGTTCGGGTCGGGCTGGATGCCGCTTGCCACCGCTTCGGCGAAGCGCTGGTAGTTGGTTGGCACCGGCGGCGCTTCGATCTCCTTCCAGCTGGCGGTCTCGGCATCCTCTCCGAGGCAGCCGCGCAACTCGGACCCAGCCGGGCGATTGATGACTTCAAGGCTGCCTTTTTCGCCATAGATGCGCAGCTTAAGCTCATTCAGATGACCCGTCGCCCAGCGGCTGGCATGGATGACTCCGAGCGCGCCGTTGGCGAAATCGACGGCCATGGTAAAGCTGTCATTCGCATCGAGCATATACTCGCCAATCTGGCCGCCTGGCGCCTTGTTGAAGGTTTTCAGCCGGGCAAAGACGTGGTCGATGTCGGTCGCGGCGCCGTAAGCAGCGAAATCGAGGATGTGGATGCCGACGTCGCCGAGCACCCCGTTCGAGCCGTGGCCGGTGGAAAGCCGCCACAGCCAGGTCGATTCGGTGCGCCAGTCGCCCCAGGCGCGCGAGACGAGCCAGCTCTGGAGATAGGAGGCCTCCACATGCTTGATCGTGCCGAGTTCGCCTGATAGCACCATCTCGCGGGCACGCTGCAGCGGCGCAACGTTGCGATAGGTGAGGTTCACCATGTTGATGACACCGGCCTTTTCGGCCGCTTCCGTCATCTCCAGCGCCTTAGGATAGTGTTCCGCCAGCGGCTTCTCGCAGAGCACATGTTTGCCGGCCGCAATCAGCGCCATGGTGGTCGGGTGATGGATGCGATCGGGCGTGATGTTCGTCGCCGCATCGAACTCGCCCCAGGCGATCGCCTCATCCAACGAATGAAACCGCTTTTCGATATTGAACTTGTCGGCAAAGGCGGAAAGCCGGTCGGGATCGGTGTCGACGGCGCCAACCACCGTCACCCCGTCGATTTTGCTGAAGTGGGTGAGCTGGCTTTTCGCCATCACGCCCGTGCCAAGAACGAGTAGTCGCATGGATGCTCCTCAGCGGTAACCGGCTTCGCCGGCCTGGTGCAGTTTCGGGCCGCGTTCGACGATCGGCTCCAATGCCTTTTCCACCGGCACATTTGGAGCGTCGGTAATGTCAGTCAACGCGCCTTCAGGGTTGTAGGCCCACTTGACGCCGTTGATCAGCACCTTCTGGACGGTGGCGTCGTGATAGGTCGGATAGGTCTCGTGGCCCGGGCGGAAATAGAAGATGTTGCCGGCGCCGCGGCGCCAGGTCAGGCCCGAGCGGAACACTTCCCCGCCCTGGAACCAGGAGATGAACACGGTTTCGAGCGGCTCCGGCACCGAAAACTGCTCGCCATACATTTCCTCGTTCTCAAGCTCGAAATGCTCGCCGATGCCGGCGGCGATCGGATGGCGCGGGTTGATCGTCCACAGCCGCTCGCGCTCACCCGCCTCGCGCCATTTCAGCGCGCAGGGCGTGCCCATCAGCCGCTTGAAGATCTTCGAGAAATGGCCGGAATGCAGAACAAGAAGGCCCATGCCTTCCCAGACGCGCTTGGCAACGCGTTCGACGACGACATCGGACACAGCGCCGTGATCCTTGTGGCCCCACCAGGTCAAGACATCGGTTTCGGCAAGCCGGGCTTCGCTCAGCCCGTGCTCCGGCTCCTGCAGCGTCGCCGTCGTAGCCGAGATGCCAGGATCGGTATTCAGCGCATTGGCGATCGTCGCATGCATGCCTTCCGGATAGATGCCCCGGACGATCGCATTGGTATTCTCGTGAATGTTTTCACCCCACACAACGGTGCGTATGGCCATGCTGTGCTCCTCTGGAAGCTGGAAGGATCGTTTAGGCGGGAAAGGCAGAATTCAAAGCGCTTTGGAGAAAGGCGCTGGGTGCGCCTCGGTCTCCACAACGTCCGAGCAACACATAGCGCTTTGTCAGAAGTTTGACAAAGGGGAAATTTTCTCTCCTGAGACTCCGGAGGACCTTCTGAGATATAACAATGAAATCAATGAGAAACGGATTTCGAGAACAGATTGACGACGATGACGCCCGATATGATCAGCCCGAGGCCGACAATGGCCGGCAGGTCGAGGCGCTGCTTGAAAAAGATCAGGCCGACCGACGAAATCAGCACTATTCCCAAAGCGCTCCAAATCGCATAGGCGATGCCGACGGGAATGCTCTTCAGCGTCAAGGACAGGCAATAGAAGGCCGCCGCATAACAGGCGACGACAAGCGCCGTCGGCCCGATGCGGGTAAACTGCTGCGACAATTGCAGCGCCGTAGTGCCGATGACTTCGAGCACGATGGCTGCAAAGAGCAGCCCGTAGATGGCGGCCTGGCTCATGACGAATTCCTTTTTCGGATTACTTTCCCGTGAGCTCGACAAGGCGGCTGATGAGATTCCGCCTCAGGGCACTGCTGATGTCATGGCTCTCCAACGTGTCTGCAAACCACAGCCCATCGGCGGCGAACCGCACGATCTGAGCATCGAGAGAGGAGTCGGTGCCGACATATTCCTCAGCCCGCGCCTGCACCCATTGGCGCCAGCGAAGGCGCAGCCTGGGTTCGGCGAGAAGCGCGATCGTCACCTGCGTCCAGCTCCTGGAATCGTCGGGACGATCCTTGAGACCGGACACCGCCCTGAGATAGGCCCGGGTGAAGCGTCCCTGCGGCACGGGATCGCCGCGCATCAGTTCCTCGATATCCGCATCGAACCTTTCGAGCAGGCTCTCGAACAGCGCGTCGAGCAGCGCATTCTTCGTCGGGAAGTGATGCAGCAATCCGCCCTTGCTGACGCTGGAGGCGGCGGAGACCGCATCGAGTGTCACGGCCGCCATGCCTTCGCTGGCGGCAAGGCTCGCTGCGACCTCCAGCAATTCCTGGCGCACGAGAGCCGGTTGTTTCTTGCGGTGATGAGCGTTTGACATGCGCTATAAAGATACCGTCCAGACGGTTTTGTCAAGGAGAATCGCTGCAAACCCCTGGCCCCAGGCATTATGCGCGAAATGCCGCGGCACCTTGATGACAGTTGCGGTCGTTTTCCATCAGGTGCATGAAGGATCGGGAGTAGAATGATATCTGGGGAATGGTTTCGTGACGGAGAAGGTCACCACTCTATACGAAGCGATCGGCGGCAATGCCGCCGTACGGGCGCTGACGCACCGCTTCTATGCGCTGATGGATACGCTGCCGGAGGCAAAAAACGTGCGTGCCGTACACCCGCCGAGCCTCGAAGGCAGCGAAGAGAAATTCTACGAATATATGACCGGCTATCTCGGCGGCCCGCCGCTCTATATCGACAAGCGCGGCCATCCGCGCCTGCGCAGCCGCCATTTCGTTGCCGAAATCGGGCCTATCGAACGGGACGAATGGCTGCTCTGCTTCCGCCGCGCGCTCGACGAGACGATCGCAAGTCAGGCGCTGCGCGATCTCATCTGGGCGCCGGTCGAGCGCCTTGCCTATCATATGCAGAACAAGGAATAGTCATGAGCCTGAACGCGCGCATCGAGCCGGTGCTCTATCTCTTCGCCGGCTTGTTCGGCGTGGCCGGCGTGGCGCTCGCCGCGCTTGCCGCCCATGGCGGCGGTGAGGCCAATCTTGCGGCATCCGCCTCCGCCATGTGCCTTGCACACGCCCCTGCCCTGCTCGCTTTGGCCCTCGGCACCGCCAAGCTCAAAACCGCCTGGCTCGCCGGTTTTCTGATGATCGTGGGAACCCTGCTCTTTGCCGGCGATCTTGTTACGCTCCGCTTCTCCGGCTCCGGCCTCTTCCCCTACGCCGCGCCGACCGGCGGCTGGGCGATGATGCTCGGCTGGCTGGCTGTGGCGGCAGGTGCTGTCTTTCGCGTGCGGTTTTAGGGGCTTGGAAAACTCGGCCGCTTGTCTATGAGGGTACGTTGCAGCAGAGTATCCATCCGCAAACTGAGCGGCTGATGGGAGTCCGCTGCCCTCTCTTCCCTGTGCTCGTCACAGGGATCTAGCGCGCCCAAGTCCTTGGGCGCGGGAGACTCTCTTCAGGCCCTACGGGTCATTCACGGGACGGACGCGCCGTGGCTGGATTCCTGTGACGGGCACAGGAATGAGCGTGGGGAACGCCTCGCCTTCCACTCGTAAAAACTGCCATCAAATCCCGTCGACCACATTAAAACCCTCAAAAACCGGCGGACCCTTATACATCGCCTTGCGGTCTCCGGCATTGCGGTGCGCCGCGCGAAAATTCTCGGACTTCGTCCAGTTCTGAAAATCCTCTTCGCTCTTCCAGACCGTGTGCGAGGAATAGAGCGTATACCCCTCTTCTTCATTGACCTTGCCACGCAGCAGGCGGAATTCGACGAAGCCGGGCACCTCGGCCAGGCTGGAATCGCGATTGCGCCAGACCGTCTCGAAATCGCCCTCGGTTCCGGTTACCACCTTGAAGCGATTCATTGCGATATACATGAAGTCTCCTTACGCCTTCCTCTTGGCGGCCCTTACAGCAGGCGAGGGAAAGGCGAGAATATTATTGCCATTTGCCGCCGCCGCGCCAAGCGGTCTTGTCGCCGCTTCCCCGGGCATTCGTGCCTCCCAGGTCGGGAACAGCGTCACATTCTGGTAGATCTGCCGGCGTTCGGCATACTGCTGAAAAAGCTCGTAAAGCTCGGGCACGAGGCCGCCACCGCTCTGCGCGGCGAGCTTGTGCAGGCCGATCATGGTGAAGCCGTCGGGGCACTTGTCGTTCATCGGGAATTGTCTCGTTCGTTCATCGTCTGCAGCGCACGTTCCAGGCTGGACTTGCTGCCGTTTCGAAGCGGGATGAAGGCCTTGCTGAACTTCTTGCAGCCGGTCTTCACGCGCAGGCAGGCATCATGGCTGATACAGTCGATGGGGCAGAACACGCAATCAACAGAGGGAAGCAAGGTGTCGATGCGCGAAACCGCCTCGCGCAGACCGCCATCGTGATGAATGAGTTCGGCGCCGAAATTGCTGGCGATCTGGCGCAGATGCGCCACTTGGCAGTCGCGCCCGCCGACATAAAGGAAACTGCGGCCATCCAGTTTGGTTCGTCCGTTGGATGCCTGGCCGGCCTCCTCGCCCGCACTGTCGCGGACCTCCCGGTTCGATCCCTTCTTGCCCTTGCGAGCCATATGCCACCCGTTCGCTCGTTGATCGTCACACGATTCCTGCGTGTGCGGATGGACCTTATTAAACTTGATTTTAGCAGTAAAGTATAAAGTTGATTATCTTTATCATATTATCTCGTGACCTGGACCTCCTGGGAAAAGGTCCAGCTAGCCTTCCCCCATTCGGAAGGCAGAGGTGGGAACGGCGCCGCGCGCCGCACACCATCCAAAACAGCTTTATCCAACTCCGCAACACCCGAACTGCGAGCAACGGAAACCGATGCCACCCTACCGGTCCCGTTAATCGTCAATTGAACCCTGACGGTGATACTACCGCTCTTGTTCTTGTATTCATTGGGTACGCGAACAGCGCGCCGGATCCGCTTCTGTACCTTGCCCGGGTAGTTGGCTACGGCCGTGCTTCCCACTCCATCACTTCCGCCCGTCGCGGTTGATGTTCCATCAATTTCCGGCCCGTTCTGACCGCTGACCACGCCCCTCGTCCGGTCTTCACGATCTAAGCCCTTGTCCCCACCCGCAGGTTTTGCCTTCTTATGAAGCTGTTTCTTTTTGACCGGTTTCGGCTTGTCAGCCTTTGGCTTCGGTTTTGTCACCGGCTTTTCTTCAGGCTCCGGCGAGGTCTCTGCATTCTCGACAGGTTTTATTTCTTCCGGCGGAACTTCGGTGGGCTGTAGCGCCATTGGCGCTATCTCTGCCGGTACTAATGCCCGCTGGACTTCAGGCGTCGGCTGTTCGGGCAAGAGCGTCGCCGTCGGCTGAATGACGGAAGATTCTGCAGGACTCTCGGAGACAAGCACCTCTGGCTCGGCGGCAACAACGGTCTCAGGGGAAACGTGCGTAACGTCCTGCACCGGCGGCACGGACTCCGTCGTTGCGGTTTCTACTGGCTGGATCTGCTCCGGCGGCACGGCCGTAGCATTTAGCTCAGTGGCCTCTTCCGATTGAACTGTAGTCGGTTCAACTTCTTCCGCCGCAACTTGCTCAGGCTGCCGTTCTAGTTCCGGATCACCCGCCGATGTCTGGTTAACGTCAGAATCGCCATAAACGACGACGCTGACAGCTTCACCAGCGTCTTCGATTGCTTCGTCCGGGGGTCGTGACACAAATAAGCTGAGAGCAACCACCAAACCTGCGTGAAAAAGGAACGAACCGGCACACGTCAGCGCCACCCGCTGCCGCACCGGCTTCTGCTCGTCTTCCTGCTTCTCCAGCGCCGCATCCATTGGCGGCGCAGAAGCGGGAGCTGCCGGTTCGGCTTCCGGATGGTCGGGAAAGGAAGAGATCTGCGCAAAACGTGTGTAATGGATGACCGTCTCCCCCGCCGGCTGCCGCTGCGCGTTTCGCAGTTCGGGAAGTTCGTGGCCGGGGTGCATGCCGGGCGTGTTGTCATTCAGGCTGGTGTCGGCGTCCGCCTCCCCGATGAGCACGTGTCTCGATTTGGATTTCGCTGAAATCGCCATTCTTTACGCCTCGGACAGCCGGAAACATGTCCGCCGGGGTTCATGCCCGGCGTCTTCTTGAGCAATTCCAGCAAAAGTGCGCAGCGGTTTTGCGTCCGGAATTGCGTAAAGCCAAAGAGTTAGAGCATTTCCGAAATGCTCTAACCTTCGAAGGGAACGGAGATCTGCGAGCGAGTGACGAGACCCTTCATGCATTCGCCGGCGGCCGGCCCATCGCAGACCGGCGTGTCGTTGATCAGGATGCGGGTCACGCTCTCGCATTTGACATTCGGCATGTCGAACTGGCGCACGCGCTTCTTGCCCTGCGGCAAATCGCGGAAATCGAGAACGGTGATGCGGTCGACGGCATTCTTGTCGTTGAAGAAGGCGAGCTCGAAGGAAACCTTGTCGATGGCGGCGGGTAGCTTGTTGAGCGCCACGAAGGTCATCATGCAGCCCTTCTGCGAGGGCGCCAGCGCGTTGAGTTCGACATCGAGGGAGGCTGCGGGCGCCGCCTCCTGCGCCTGGGCTACGCCTGCAACCGTCATCACCAAGCCGGCCGCAACGGCCGCAAACCTACCCGTCATCATCTTCTCCGCATTGTCGCGAGCCGTCAGCGGACGGCTTCGTATCAGCAATCTCAAAAACTTGACTACGTTAGTCTTCTATTGCGTCTTTAAAAAACTATGAGTAAGAAAGTCAAGTTAATTGTAAACGCAGCCGGAGACCTTCTGATCGCCGGCCTCACGGAATTGCCAACCGAAATGATGGTTGAAAAGCCAGACACCTTTAAACATGCGCCAATGCCCAACGAGCCGGCGGCGCAGCACCGGATCGTCGAAAGCGCGGATCTTTTCCGCGGCACGAACGAGATCATGATCAGACACGACGGGCTGGTTTACCGCCTGAAGATCACCCGCCAGGGCAAACTCATTCTCAATAAATAGGGCCAATAAGTAGGTAAGACATGACCGAGCAGAAAAGACCGGCTCCAGCAGAAATCCGCGCGTTTCGGGCCGAAAATCCGAAGATGCGCGAGCGCGATATGGCCGCCCGGCTGAAGATTTCCGAAGCAGCTCTCGTCGCGGCCGAGACCGGCATCAGCGTCACCCGCATCGACGGCAGCGCATTGAAGCTTCTCGAGCGCGTGGAGCGCCTCGGCGAAGTGATGGCGCTGTCGCGCAACGAAAGCGCCGTGCACGAAAAGATCGGCGTCTTCGAAAACATCAAATCAGGCGTGCAGAGCGCGATCGTTCTCGGCGAGAATATCGACCTGCGCATCTTCCCGAGCCGCTGGGAGCATGGCTTCGCCGTCTCGAAGAAGGATGGCGACCAGGAGCGCCTCAGCCTGCAATATTTCGACAAGGCAGGCAACGCGGTGCACAAGATTCACCTGCGCCCAAACTCTGATATCGAGGCCTATCACGCGATCGTCGCCGAGCTGAAACTCGAAGAACAGTCGCAGGAATTCGTCGAGGCCGAGATCTCGAATGCAGCCGACGAGACCGCCGACGTCAGCCGCGACGAGCTGCGTGACAACTGGAGCAAGCTCACCGACACCCATGAATTCTTCGGCATGCTGAAGCGCCTGAAGATCGGCCGCCAGGCAGCCATCCGCACCGTCGGCGACGACTATGCCTGGAAACTCGATAACACCGCGACGGCGGAGATGATGCATGCCTCGGTGAAATCGGGCCTGCCGATCATGTGCTTCGTCGCCAATGACGGCATCGTCCAGATCCATTCCGGCCCGATCTTCAACGTGCAGGCGATGGGTCCATGGATCAACATCATGGATCCGAACTTCCACCTGCATTTGCGCCAGGATCACATTGCCGAGACCTGGGCCGTGCGCAAGCCGACCAAGGACGGCCACGTCACCTCGCTGGAGGCTTACAATGCCGCGGGCGAGATGATCATCCAGTTCTTCGGCAAGCGGAAGGAAGGCTCCGACGAGCGCGCCGAATGGCGCGATATCATGGAAAACCTGCCGCGCGCAGCAAGTGCCGCCGCATAAGGACCACAGCGATGACGATGCGTAAAAACCTGCGCCGGATCCGCCTTTGGGAACTGGCCCTGACGGCCGCCGTCATGGCGCTGCCGCTGATCCCGACGGCGCCGGCCGGCAAAAGCTTTGCCTTCGCTAGCGCCGCCCATGCCGAGGAGAAGAAGCTCGACACATCGCGCCTGGTTTCGGTCGGCGGCGACGTCACCGAGATCATCTATGCGCTCGGCGAGGAAAGCCGGCTGATCGCCCGCGATACCACGAGCCTCTATCCGGAGGCGGCGCTCAAGCTGCCGAACGTTGGATACATGCGCGCGCTCTCGCCGGAAGGCATCCTTGCCATGAACCCGACGGCGATCATCGCCGTCGAGGGCTCCGGTCCGCCGGAGGCGCTTGCCGTGCTGAAGAATGCCAGCGTGCCTTTCGAGACCGTGCCGAACACCTTCACCCGCGACGGCATCATCGCCAAGATCGACCGCGTCGGCACGCTCCTCGGCGTGCCCGACAAGGCGAAGGCGCTCGAAGAAAAGGTCGCGGCCGATCTCGACACCGCGATCGCCGATGCCGAAAAGCGCCCGGAGACCGCGCGCAAGCGCGTTCTCTTCATTCTTAGCGCCCAGAACGGCCGGATCATGGCATCAGGCACCGGCACGGCAGCCGATGGCGTCATCAAGCTTGCCGGGGCCGTCAACGCCGTCGGCGCATTCCCCGGCTACAAGCCGCTGACGGACGAGGCGATCATCGAAGCCAAGCCCGACATCATCCTGATGATGAACCGGGGCGATGGCGCCGGCACCAAGAACGAGGACCTGCTGGCCCAGCCGGCAATCGCCCTGACGCCGGCCGGCGAGAAGAAGGCGATCATCCGGATGGACGGCGTCTACCTGCTCGGCTTCGGTCCACGCACGGCAAGCGCGGTGCGTGACCTCAACGCGGCGATCTACGGGGGCTGATCATGGCCCGGCCGCAAGCCATGACGGAGCAAAGGCGACCAGTCCGGGTGGCAGAGATGCGTAAAGTCAGGCAGGCAGGAGACAGGACGCGGCTCGCTCTGCTGGCGATCGCCCTGCTTGCCGCCGGCTCTATTTTCGCGATGCTGTTTTCGGTGACGACGGGCGCATCGGATGCCTCGATCCTCGACGTCATCGCCAATATGGCCGGCTCCGAGACGGCGCTCAGCGCCCGCGACCGGGTCATCATCTTCGACATCCGCCTGCCCCGCGCGATCCTCGGCTTCCTGATCGGCGCTTCGCTTGCCGTTTCCGGCACGGTGATGCAGGGCCTCTTCCGCAATCCGCTGGCCGATCCCGGCCTCGTCGGCGTCTCCTCCGGCGCAAGTTTCGGCGCGGTCGCCATGATCGTGCTCGGCGGCGGTCTCGCAGCGCCCCTCCAGGCATTTTTCGGCATCTATGCCCTGCCGGCGGCCGCCTTCGGCGGCGGTCTCGCCACGACGCTGCTGCTCTACAGGATCGCGACGCGGCATGGCCAGACCTCGGTGGCGACTATGCTGCTTGCCGGCATCGCGCTCGGCGCGCTGGCGCTGGCGCTCACCGGCCTCCTGATCTACATGGCGAACGACCAGCAGCTGCGCGACCTGACCTTCTGGAGCATGGGCTCGCTCGCCGGCGCCACATGGACGAAGATCGCCGCCGCCGGCCCGATCATCCTTTTGTCCTTCACCGCCCTGCCCTTCATGGCGCGCGGCCTCAATGCCATCACGCTCGGCGAGGCGGCCGCCTTTCACATGGGCGTACCGGTGCAGCGGCTGAAGAATGTCGCGATCACAGGCGTCGCGGCTGCGACCGGCGCTTCCGTCGCCGTCAGCGGCGGCATCGGTTTCGTCGGCATCGTCGTACCCCACATCCTTCGCATGGCGATCGGGCCGGACCATCGTTTCCTGCTGCCGGCCGCAGCCCTTCTCGGCGGCTCGCTGCTGATCTTCGCCGACGTGCTCGCCCGCACCCTGGTCGCCCCGGCCGAGCTGCCGATCGGCATCATCACCGCGGCGGTCGGCGGGCCGTTCTTCCTGTGGATCCTGCTGAAGCAGCGTTCGCGCCTTGCCATCTGAGAGAACTTGTGAGTGACGTGCAGATGATCGAAGTGTCCGGCCTCTCCGTGCGCCTTTCCGGCAAATCAATCATCAGCGAAGTCGCTTTCACCGCAAGGGCAGGAGAGCTGACGGCGATCGCCGGGCCGAACGGCTCCGGCAAGACGACGACGATGAAGGCGGTTTCAGGCGAGCTCGCCTATGGCGGCTCGGTGCGCATCGGCGGCGACGAGGTGAAGGGGCTGAAACCCTGGCAGCTTGCCGCTATTCGCGGCGTGTTGCCGCAGGCAAGCGCCATTTCCTTTCCCTTCACCGTGCGCGAGATCGTCCGCATCGGCTTGACTTCGGGCCTGAACCTGCATCCCGACAAATCAGATCAGACGGCGGCGGCCGCCCTCGCCTCGGTCGATCTGACCGGTTTCGAAGGCCGCTTCTACCAGGAACTCTCCGGCGGCGAGCAGCAGCGCGTGCAGCTTGCCCGCGTGCTGTGCCAGATCTCCGAACCCGTCGTCGCCGGCAAACCCTGCTGGCTGCTGCTCGACGAGCCGGTCTCGAGCTTGGACATCAGCCACCAGCTGACCATTATGACGCTCGCGCGCAATTTCTGCGAACGCGGCGGCGGCGTCATCGCCGTCATGCACGACCTAAACCTGACAGCGCTGTTTGCCGACCGGCTCGTGCTGATGAAATCCGGCCGGCTCGCCGCCGCCGGTAGAGTTAAAGAGGTGCTGACCGACGAGACGATGCTTTCGGTATTTGGCTGCGCGCTGCGGATCAATCAGATCCCGGCTGATGGCACGCCTTTCGTGCTCGCCCACAGCGCCCTCTCCTGTGCCTAAGCCTGCGCGGGCGGAACTTTTGCCCCTTCAACACGTTGTCGGCAATGATCTGGGTCAATGCCGGGCGACATCATTCATGCAACGGACGGTGGTGACCCTCGTGCGAAACAGGCGGGCTCGCGCGCGCCCCAGCCAATGGAGACAGCCATGAGCTATTCTATCTTCCAGTCCGGCCGCAGCCGCCGCAACGGCACCTTCCACCATCTTGAATCCGGCATCGAAGAACAGATCGAGGCATTGCGCGACGAGCTCGCCGAACTGACGCGCCTCGTCGGCAAGAACTCGCGCCACCAGAGCGAAAAGATTCGCAGTCAGGCCAACGCCGGCTATGAGGAACTGCTCAGCCGCAGCGAGGATCTGCTGCGCGAGCTGCAGCACGGTTACGAGCGCGGCGCCACAGAAATGCGCGAGACGGTACGCAAGCATCCGCTGGCTACCGTCGGCGCCGCTGCCGCATTCGGCTTGGCCATCGCCTTCCTCGCCCGTCGCTGAGGAAGCGCGATGCTCTCGATCCTCAGCCTGCTGACGGGCGCAAGCGTACATCGGACCGTCGCGCGCGTCAAACGCAACACCATCTTCATCGCGCTCGCCGCGCTCTTCCTCCTCACCGCGTATGCGCTGGCGGTGACCGCCGGCGCCATTTGGCTCGCCGGCATCTATGGTCCGCTCGCCGCGGTCCTCTTCCTGGCCGTCTGCGCGCTGCTGATCGCAATCATCGTGCTGGTGGTGATGTCGATCATCAACGCCCGGGAGGCACGCCGCGCCCGCGATCGCCGTGCGGCGCTGGAATCTCTGGCGACGGTAGGCATCGGCCTCGTCCGAGCCCAGCCGCTGCTCACCGCCGGCGTCCTGGCCGCCATCGTCGCGGCCAATCTGATCGGCTCGAAGCGGGAGGATTAGGGGAGCCACTCGCTCGCCCACAAGAAGAGAGGTAGGAAGGTGTGCTATCCCTTTCTACACGCAAGCAGAAGATTGGGGCAGGACTCCCACTCCACTCTCCCTCACCTGTGCTCGTCACAGGAATCCAGCCACGGCGCGTCTGCGCCGTGAATGAAAAAGCTTCAAAGGTTAGAGTCGTTCGCGCCCAAAGACTTGGGCGCGCTGGATTCCTGTGACAGGCACAGGAAATGAGGGAGGAGAGGTAGTGCCTCGAATAACAACCACCGTACAGCGTCCTCCCCGTGCAACGAAGCAAAACGCCGGCGCGCCCAAGAGACAGCCGGCGTCCTTTTCAAGCAGAGTCGCTTCTCAGAACGCAAAAGCCTTCGATGTCAGAGGCGCCGAAGTGGCGTCGGGGCCGAAATCGGCCTCGCCTGAAATCTGCAGCAGTTCCTGCAGGCGCTGCCGCGCGCGGTTGACGCGGCTCTTGATGGTGCCGACGGCGCAGCCGCAGATTTCGGCCGCCTCTTCGTATGAAAAACCTGAGGCACCGACGAGGATGATCGCCTCGCGCTGGTCCGGCGGCAGCTGATCGAGCGCCTTCTTGAAGTCCTGCAGATCGAGTGCGCCATACTGCGAGGGATGCATGGCCATCGATTCCGTGAACAGCCCGTCGCTGTCCTGCACCTCGCGACCGCTCTTGCGCATCTGGCTGTAGAGTTCGTTGCGCAGGATTGTGAAGAGCCAGGCCTTCATATTGGTGCCCATCTCGAAATGGTCCTGCTTGGCCCAGGCCTTCATGATGGTGTCCTGGACGAGATCGTCGGCGCGATCGTGCCGTCCGATCAGCGAAATGGCAAAAGCGCGAAGGCTAGGGAGGGCCGCCAGCAATTCCCGCTTAAAGCTGGGTTGCAGTTTCTCTTCCATGCGACGATCCTATTCGGCCATCTTGGCAGAAGCCATCATTTCAGCATGGTCGAGCTTTTCGAGAAGATCGAGAAAACGATCGGGGATCGCCTCTTCTTGTGCCGCGGCATAGAGCGACCGCAGCTTGACGCCGATCTGGTTGTTCGGGTCCAGAATATCGCTTGCCCGCAGCTCCAGCTTCCGCTGATCCGCCGCCTCTTTATTGCGTGTAGTCATCAACTCGTCTTCTCACCGTTATCTGTTACAAAGGCGTGCAATCAAGAGATCAACCACCGACACCGACCGTTCCACTATCGATATCGCTGATATTTGCCGCGGCATGGATCAAAATGCTACGCCCGCCCTTTCTTTGTCGGGTGGAATAATGCGGCGCGACAAAAAAAGTTCCTACCGTTCCGGAACTTTTTTACCAAGGCAGCGTTAACTGGCCATTGAACCTACGACCGGCCTGCATACGGGAGCCTTTAATGACACTTTCTACTCGAATTGCGCCGCACCTTCCTTATCTGCGTCGCTATTCCCGCGCCCTTACCGGCACCCAGACTTCAGGCGACGCTTACGTCGCTGCCGTTCTTGAAGCCATTATAGCCGATTTGTCGATTTTCCCGGATACGGCCAATGACCGGGTCGCGCTTTACAAACTGTTCACGCAACTGTTTGGTTCCACTGCGGTCCAGATTCCGGAGCCGACTTCCCCTTATGCATGGGAGCAGCGCGCCACACTCAATCTGTCCAAGGTTTCCCCGGGCGCCCGCCAGGCTTTCCTGCTCGCGTCGGTGGAGAATTTCCGCGTTGCAGAAATCGCGGAAATTCTCGAACTCGATGAACAGGATGTCATGCAGTTGCTCGACAAGGCCTCGCAGGAAATCTCCCGTCAGGTCGCAACCGACATCATGATTATCGAGGATGAACCGCTGATCGCCATGGATATAGAGCAAATGGTCGAGAGCCTCGGCCATCGCGTCACCGGCATTGCCCGCACGCACGCCGAAGCCGTCGCGCTCTACAACAAGACGAAGCCGAGCATGGTGCTCGCCGACATCCAGCTTGCCGACGGCAGTTCCGGCATAGACGCGGTCAACGACATCCTCAAGACGTCGAGCGTGCCGGTGATCTTCATCACCGCATTCCCGGAACGGCTTTTGACGGGCGAACGCCCCGAACCCACTTTCCTCGTCACCAAACCGTTCAATCCCGACATGGTCAAGGCCCTGATCAGTCAAGCGCTTTTCTTCAATGAATCGACCAAGGTAGCCGCCTGAGACGCAATTTTCCGGTTCTCGGAACCAAACCGCCGAGACAGGCGTTCCGGTGCTACCGGGGCGCCCCGATGGCTTTAACGGTTTTTGCAGCGCTTTATTCTAGAGTTGGCAGGCGGTTTCTGGCGGGGCGTTCCGTTCAGCGATGCTCCGAGATGTCACAGGGAAAGGCGGCCGAGTGAATACGACTGAACCATTGTCGGGCACGCCTTTCACCTTCGAAGGCAAAGCCGCAATGATGGAGCGGGCGCTCGGCAGCGCCGGGATTTCGATCCTCTGCCAGGACGCCCGGCTTTCAATCTTCTACGCCGAAAATCTGCCGCCGCACTTCGCAGCGCTTTTTATGCCCGGCGGCAGTGATTCCGCCCTTTTCGGTGATATCCATGGACAATATCTGACGGCGCTGAAGCGCAAGGTGCTGGAGACTGGCATTCCCAACAATGCCGAGGTCGAAATCGATGTCGACGGCGAATTGCGTACCTACGAATTGAAGATCCAACGCACTGGCGACCGCGGCACGCTTGGACTTCTGTCCGTGATGACGGAGGTCACTGAAAGCCGGCATCGCGAAAAAGTCCTGAAATCGCTGCTGCGTGAGCTCTCGCACCGCTCGAAGAACCTTCTCGCTATCATTCAGGGCATTGCGACTCAAACAGCGCGCAACACGCTCTCGCTCGACAGCTTCCTCCTCAAGTTCCGCGGCAGGCTGCAATCGCTTTCGAATTCCCAGGACCTCGTCACGGATTCGAGCTGGCGGGGCGCCTATCTCTTCGAACTCGCTGAAAAACAGTTCGCTCCCTACTGGCCGGAGACATCAGGCTCCATGCCGATCTACGGCATCAATGCCCATCTGACGCCGAATGCCGCCGTGCATCTCGGCCTCGCCCTCCACGAGCTCATTGTCAACTCCGCTTCCTACGGGGCAATATCAGGCGGCGCCGCCTCAATCACGTTGAACTGCCGCGAAGCGATGATCAACGACAGGAAGGCGATCGAGATCGCTTGGGCCGAAGTGCTGCAGGATCAGTCTGAAGTCCACGAATTCAGCGATAACAGCTTCGGCCGCACCGTGCTGGAGCGTGTCGTACCCTCGTCGGTCAACGGCAAGGCGGAATTGAACCTCGTGCCCGGCCGTATCGAATATCGGCTGACTATTCCGGAAACCGAATTCGAGATCTTCAAGCGAGTGTGAAGAGCGACACCACAACGAAAAACAGCCGGTGCGAGGGCGGCGCACCGGCTGTCTTCACTCACCGGGAGGGGACCGTGAGTACGTCCGGATAGTGGGTTGGGGGCGCGCATGTTGGGTCGATGCGATCACCATCCGGATACCGCAATAACGGCGAAGTTTAAGTTTGGTTCCCTGCCATTCGAAAAAAATCGGGTTTTTTTAATCTTTTTTCCGATGCCCTTCCCTCGCCGCACGCTCAGTTAAATCATCAGTCGAGACTGAAGAAATTGGTCTTTAAAAAACAGTAATTTACCGGCACCTCTTCCAGGAGGATCCGTCAAAATTTTACCGTTTGATAAATTTTTAAACCTGAGTTACGCTTTCCTCACAGGCCGTTTACCAATAATGAGGGAACTTCAATGGAACGACTGGAAACTGGGATTCATGCCGGCCGGCTTTCGCCCGCCGAGTATGAGGCTAATTTTTCCGACCTGCATCCGCGCCTTGACAATCACGAGGCGCTGGTCGCCGCCGACCGCTGTTATTTCTGTTATGACGCGCCGTGCATGACGGCCTGTCCCACCTCGATCGACATTCCGCTTTTCATCCGCCAGATTTCGACCGGCAATCCGCTGGGTTCGGCCAAGACGATCTTCGACCAGAACATCCTCGGCGGCATGTGCGCCCGCGTCTGTCCCACCGAAGAGCTCTGCGAACAGGCCTGCGTGCGTAACACGGCAGAGGAACGGCCCGTCGAGATCGGCCGCCTGCAGCGTTATGCGACCGATGCCGCCATGCAGGGGGGCAAACAGTTCTATGTCAAGGCCGAAGCGTCGGGAAAGAGGATCGCCGTCGTCGGCGCGGGCCCGGCAGGCCTTGCCGCCGCCCATCGCCTGGCCGTGAAGGGCCATTCCGTCACGATTTACGACGCCAGGGAAAAATCCGGCGGCCTCAACGAATACGGTATCGCCACCTATAAGACGGTCGACGATTTCGCCCAGAAGGAGGTCGATTACATCCTCTCGATCGGCGGCATCGAGGTGCGCCACGGCGCCCTTCTCGGCCGCGATTTCTCGCTTTCCGATCTGCAGGCGCAATATGACGCCGTCTTCCTCGGCATCGGCCTTGCCGGCGTCAATGCGCTGCGCATCGAGGGCGAGAACCTTCAAGGCGTCGACGACGCAGTCGATTTCATCGCCGCCCTCCGCCAGGCCGAAGACAAGAGCGACATCGCCATCGGACGGCGTGTCGTCGTCCTCGGCGGCGGCATGACGGCGATCGATGCCGCCGTGCAGGCAAAGCTGCTCGGCGCCGAGGAGGTGACGATCTGTTACCGCCGCGGCAAGGAGCACATGAACGCCTCCGAATACGAGCAGGATCTGGCAAGCTCCAAGGGCGTCATCATCCGCCACTGGCTGGCGCCGAAATCGATCCTGTCGCAGGACGGCAAAGTTGCCGCGATCGAAGTGGAATACACCAAGATCGTCGAGGGCCGCCTCGTCGGCACCGGCGAGACCGGCGTGATTGCCGCCGACCAGATCTTCAAAGCGATCGGCCAGACCTTTGATGCCGGGGGCCTTGGTTCGCTACGCATGGAGTCCGGCCGCATCGCGGTCGACGTCGAAGGCCGCACCTCGCTCGACGGCGTCTGGGCCGGCGGCGACTGCGTCTTCGGCGGCGAGGACCTCACGGTTTCCGCCGTCGCCCATGGCCGCGACGCGGCTGAATCCATCCATCGCGCCCTCTCCGCAACAGCCGCTCCGGCTGTCGCGGTTGCTTGAAGGGGAGAATGAACAATGGCTGATCTCCGCAACAATTTTGTCGGCATCAAATCCCCGAACCCGTTCTGGCTGGCATCCGCGCCGCCGACCGACAAAGCCTATAACGTCGAGCGCGCCTTCAAGGCCGGCTGGGGCGGCGTGGTCTGGAAGACGCTCGGCGAGGAAGGCCCGCCCGTCGTCAACGTCAACGGCCCGCGCTACGGCGCGATTTTCGGCGCCGACCGCCGCCTGCTAGGCCTCAACAATATCGAGCTCATCACCGATCGCGATCTCTATACAAACCTGCGTGAAATGAAGCAGGTGAAGATGAACTGGCCGGATCGGGCGCTGATCGCCTCGATCATGGTGCCCTGCGAGGAACAGGCCTGGAAGTCGATCCTGCCTCTGGTCGAGGAGACCGGCGCCGACGGCATCGAACTCAATTTCGGCTGTCCACACGGCATGTCGGAGCGCGGCATGGGCTCCGCCGTCGGCCAGGTCCCGGAATATATCGAAATGGTCGTGCGCTGGTGCAAGCAGTACACCCGCATGCCCGTCATCACAAAGCTGACGCCCAACATCACTGACATCCGCCGCCCCGCCCGCGCCGCCAAAGCCGGCGGCACCGATGCCGTCTCGCTGATCAATACGATCAATTCGATCGTGTCGGTCGATCTCGACAACTTCGCTCCCAACCCGACGGTCGGCGGCAAGGGCAGCCATGGCGGCTATTGCGGCCCGGCGGTCAAGCCGATCGCTCTCAACATGGTCGCCGAGATCGCACGCGATCCCGAAACCTATGGCATGCCCATCTCCGGCATCGGCGGCATCACCACCTGGCGGGACGCGGCCGAATTCCTGGTTCTCGGCGCCGGCAACGTTCAGGTCTGCACGGCGGCGATGACCTATGGCTTCAAGATCGTGCAGGAGATGATAACGGGTCTCTCCGACTGGATGGACGAAAAGGGCCATCGCAATCTCGACGACATCACCGGCCGCGCAGTGCCCAACGTCACCGATTGGCAGTATCTGAACCTCAACTACGTCGCCAAGGCGAAGATCGACCAGGATGCTTGCATCAAATGCGGCCGCTGCCACATCGCCTGCGAAGACACCTCGCACCAGGCAATCACCAACGTCGTCAACGGGCTACGCCATTTCGAGGTGATCGAAGAGGAATGCGTCGGCTGCAATCTCTGCGTCAACGTCTGCCCGGTCGAGAACTGCATCACCATGGAACCGCTTGCCGCCGGCACCATCGACAAGCGCACCGGCCGCGTCGTCGATCCGAACTATGCCAACTGGACGACCCACCCGAATAATCCGATGGCCCGCCAGGCGGCGGAGTGACGGCTTCGCAACGCCGCGGACCAGCGCGTCCGCGGCGTAACGCTAGATTGCAAATCCGGATTTCCGGCTTGATGGACGACCCTGAAGCGGGAACATCATGAGGCTGCCGAAGTTATCGCAGGCGATCTCCGCGAGAGAGCCATGCACGACCACTCAAGCAGCGAAAAATCGAGACCGGCACCCCCCCATTGGAGCCGACGCCTCCCGATCGGAGCGGAGGTTGATGCCGGCGGCGTTTCGTTCCGGCTATGGGCCCCTGCCAGGGAACGCTGTTTCCTCGTCATCGAGGAAAATTCCGGATATGAGATGACGGCGGAGGAAGGCGGCTACTTCTGCCTCTATCTGCCCGGTCTGGCTGCAGGGACGCGATACCGGTTTCACTTTGAGGACGCAGGTGATCTTCTTGCCGATCCTGCCTCGCGTTTTCAGCCGGAGGGTCCATCGGGGCCATCAGTCGTCGTGGATCCGACGCGGTATCAGTGGCGCGATCACCATTGGCAAGGAATGTCCCCCTTCGGAGCCGCTCTCTATGAGATGCACGTCGGCACCTTCACAAGGGAGGGGACCTTTGCGGCGGCTAGGGAAAAGCTGGCAAGACTCCAGTCGATTGGCATCAACTGCCTGGAAGTCATGCCGATCAACGAATTTGAAGGCGAGTTCGGCTGGGGTTACGACGGCACGTTGCTCTATGCTCCGACCCGACTCTATGGACCACCGGATGATGTGCGCGCCTTTGTCGACGAAGCCCACCGGCTCGGCATTGGGGTGATCCTCGACGTCGTCTACAATCACTTCGGTAAAGGTGAGCGTTTTTGCGAATTCACACCAGACTATTTCACCGAGCGTTATTCGAACGAGTGGGGCAAGTCGATCAACTTCGATGGACCGAACAGCCGTGGCGTTCGCGAGTACGTCGCAAAGAACGCGGCTTATTGGATCGACGAATTTCATTTTGATGGACTGCGCATCGATGCAACGCAGGCCTTATTCGACTCAAGCCGCGAACACATCGTCACGGTTATCGCCAGGGAAGCTCGCGCAGCAGCGAGACAGCGTCAAATCTATCTCGTCAGCGAAAATGAGCCGCAACAAACCAGTATGGTGCGGCCGGCTGAGGTGGGAGGGCATGGGCTGGACGCCTTGTGGAATGAGGATTTCCACCGCTCCGCGACAGTGGCGCTGACGGGCCGCAACGAAGCCTATTTTCATGATTATTGTGGTACCGCTCAGGAGCTCGTTTCTGCCGCCAAATATGGCTGCCTGTTTCAGGGACAAAGATATGATTGGCAGGACAAACCACGGGGCACTGCGGGGCTCGACCTCAAGCCGTGGAATTTCGTACACTTTCTCCAAAACCACGATCAAGTCGCTAACTCCGGCACAGGAGCCAGGATCGGCCACATAACATCGCCGGCTCGCCTTCGAGCCCTGACGGCGCTCCAGCTGCTGGGGCCGCAGACGCCCATGCTCTTTCAGGGGCAGGAGTTCGGTTCCTCTTCCCCGTTCTATTATTTCGCTGATCACACCGGAGAAATCGCCGACATCGTACGGCAGGGACGGCGCGATTTTATCAGTCAATTCCCGAACCTTCGGGATGAAGAACTCATCAGACACATGGCGGATCCATGTGCTCGCGAGACGTTCGACAAGGTGAAGCTTGATTGGGCCGAATGGGAGAGGAACGCGGCAGTCGTTCAGCTTCATCGCGACCTGCTGAATCTGCGTCAGATAGAAAAGGCATTTTCCCGCCAAGCCTGCGCCCGTGACGGCGAAATGGACGGCAGTATCTTGTCCAGTGCCGCCTTTCTACTGCGATTCTTCGCGGAGGAACCCTCTGACGAGAGACTATTGCTGATCAACTTCGGCAATGATCTCGCGATAGACAGTCTGCCGGATCCGCTTTTTGCTCCACCAGAGGCTCACCAATGGCGTCTCTCGTGGTCCAGTGAAGATGCCTCATACGCTGGTAGCGGCCGCCGCCCCTATGATTTTCAGAAGCGCTGGGTATTGAATGGGGATATTGCCCTCGTGCTCGCCGCCGCAAAACTCCATAATAAGCAAGACGCGCCAGCAGTGCCGATGGAGGAGTGGCAAGCCGGCATTTTGCGAGCCGGAGATCCTGACACTTAGCGGCAGTCGTCCGGATTTCGTCGTTCAAGCAGACGTCCGAGGAACTGAGCGAGGGAGTGACCTGAATTCTCGCCATCGCCGCTGAGGACGGTGACGCCCCACCTCTTGAGGACGTGCACCTGGACTTCGCTTGGCTCATGCATGAAGAGAAATAGCGGCGGCCGGTGTCGGTCCAGCCCTGTTCGACGCCACGTTGACCACAGATGATGGAGCAAAAAGCGAATATTCAGATCTGACATGCTGTAGCCGATGAACAGCAATGTCGAGGCGAAGGCATCACTCCTGAATTTAATGTCCAAGGGGGCATCAAATGACAGGCGGTCGAAGTAGTCCGACTCGGTCAGCACCAGCGTGTCAGGATCGGAGAAATCGCCGTGATATTTGACAATCTGTGTTTTGCCGGCCGGCGCCGTGGCCATGTCTTTCGCGCTCGTGATCCGGGTGAATGGCCGCCCGAATGTTTCATAGGACATCTCGAGATTTGAATCGTAATTCGTCGTGTAGACGAGAGGAAAGTCCAGTTCCACGATCAGCCGATGCAACTCCGAGTTTTTCAGTTGCGCCGGCGAAATCTGCCACTCGCGCTTCATCCAGTCGACCAAACTGAGACAATGAGCCGTGCTTCAAGCGGTAATATTCGGCGATCTCCTGGTAGGTCGTGCCGTTCGCGACGGCGAACGACGAAGGCAGGCCTAGATCCATCAACATGTGGTCAATCAGGCAGGTCCACGACGGTAAGCCGACATTCATCGATATGCCTGCGCCAACGAACAAGATGACCTGCCGGCGTTCAAGCGCGCCGGCGATCGCCACTATCTGTTCATCGTGTGCCACGGCTCCTCCTGACTTCCGCAGACCAAACGTCGTCTGGAGGGACTTGTTTCCGTCCGCTAGCGTACCTCCGTGCGGCGCTTGACCTCAAGCTGGAAAGAATCGTGGCCACTCTCCTTTTACGTGGCTGCTTCGGGCGCCTCGACAGGCCCCGACCGGCTGCGGGATGCAAACGACCGGCACCTCCGTGATCCGCCTGCGCCGGCCTAGGTGGCGTCGCCGATCCGTTTCGGGCCTCTTTGCGTCTCCAGCTCGTGGGCGTATGGACCGGCATGTCCACCGGTTCTCATGAAGTGTTTGTCGATCTCGGCGATGATCGCTTCAGCCTTCTCTCCGCCATTCAATCTGATCAGAGCGTCCAGTTTCGCTTCGGTGCGGTCATCGTTTTCCTTCGAAGAAGGAGATCCGATATAGAGAAAGTAGGCAAGACCCACGACCTGCCAGAGCAACTGTAAGAATTCGGACTGCCAATTTTCAAAGGTGTCTCGGCTCATCTCCATGAGGTAGGCATTGATATCAGGGGCTTGACCGTGGCTCTGTTGCTCGCCGACAAAGGCGAACCAGCCAAATAACCAATGGCCGGCGAGCGAAAATAGAAAGAAGCCGACTGTGATCCAGGCGTAGGCGTATTTCTTGAACATGATACCTCCTTTGGACAGGCGACCGGTGGGCGGCGCGTGCGCGACCAGCCGCACTTTTTGAAGTCCTCATCAGCTGATACCTGGCCTGCCCTCCAAGTCCGCTCGGATCGAGAGATCGCCTGCAGCAATCGGCGCGCCGATGCTGAAAGCGGGCACGACCTCGTGTCCAAAGGTTTTGATGAACTCGCGCTGGTTGCGCCCGACATTGTGGATATAAATCTCTTCAAATCCCATCGCGATATCGGCCTTCAGCCACTCGACGTGCTGTTGCGGATCGGCCGAGATGCGCACATGCTCATCCATGTCTTCGGGCCGCACCTTCAGGCACGCCTCGTCGAACTCCTCCGGCAAACGAAGCGTTTCCGAGATCGCGGCCGAAATCGCGTTGCTCCGCCATTGGTCGAAAGCGTTTGCCCTGGCTTCGCCTTCGGAGTCGGCATAGGACACATGCGCCTGTAAATAGAGCGGCTTGTCCTTCCCGCCGCCACGGCGGAAGGCATCGACGACTTCGCCGAGCTTGTCGGGCGGCTGGTTAATGGTGATAAGCGCATCCGCCCATTCTCCCGCCCACTCGGCCGTTTCCGGCGAAAGAGCACCGGCGACAATGCGGGGAAGCCTGTTCGACAGGGTATGGACCCGCGCCTGATCGACTTTGATCGGCGCTGACCGACTGACAAGCTTCCCCGACCATAAGTCCCGTATGATCTCGACCGCCGCTCGCAGTCGTTCATTTCTTTCTGCCTTGGAAGGCCAGCGTTCACCCATGACGTGTTCATTCATGGCTTGCCCGCTGCCGACCGCGATCCACGGCAACCGTCCGGAAAACATCTCTGCGATTGTAGCGCCGGCCTGTGCAGTAATCGCCGGATGATAACGCCAGCCCATAGGGACGGTTATGATACCGAAGGGAATAGACTGCGTCGCCTGGAGGGCCGCCCCTAACCACGCCCAAGCAAAGCCTGACTGACCCTGCCTCTCGCTCCATGGCGTCAGATGATCGGACGACATCACGGCGCCGAAACCTGCAGCTTCCGCCGCCTGCACATATCCAAGGAGCTCACTTGGCGAAAATTGTTCATGGGATGCGTGATAACCGATGAGCGTCATGATCCGTTTCCTTCCGAAACAAACCAATGGTCGGCATAGGGCTCGAGCTCCGGGCGTGGTTGGAGGATACCTTCGAACTCCACATCGCCGATGAGATCTCTGAACTTCCTGGGCTGCATGCCGTTAAAATCGATTTCCGTTTTGTCGGAAAACGGTCCGTCGGCGACGATCGGCTGACACAGTTTTCCGACGTTCGCACTGGAGAACCCCGCATTCCTCTCCGACGACCATTGCATCGGCACCCGCACTGCTGGTCGCGGTGCTTGCCTACGACGGGTTCTGCACCTTCGAATATGGAATAGCCTATGCATACCAGCTGCTGCTTCGGTTCGGCACCGCGACGGTCTCCCGATAATCTCTGTTGCCACACCTTCTAACGGTTCCGGAGGGAGGGGGTTCCTTGAGCCGCGCCACGGCTACGAACGGGAAGTTGGGATGAAGTCCGGCCTGATGGAACCCACGCGCACCACCGGTGTTCTCCCAAGATCCCAAACAAGTAGGAAAGCTTCCGATGGATCAGTCCACGACACCGCTGGGAGGTCCCGAGCGATCACCTCTCCAACCAAAATGGTGGCATACGGCAACTGTCTACCAGGTCTATCCGCGCAGCTTCTGCGATTGCAACGGAGATGGCATCGGCGATATTCCGGGCATTACCTCCAAGCTCGATTATCTGAAGAAACTCGGGATCGACATCATCTGGCTATCGCCGATCTACAGGTCGCCGATGGACGACAACGGTTATGACATATCCGACTATAGGGACATCGCGCCCGAGTTCGGCACGCTCGCCGATTTCGACCAGTTGGTGGCAAAAGCTAGAGAACGTGGAATCGGCATCATGCTCGATCTCGTCGTCAACCACACATCGGACGAGCATCCATGGTTTGTTCAATCCCGTCAGGGGCCGAATAACCCGTTCCGCGACTTCTACATCTGGCGCAAGCCAGCGCCGGACGGAGGGGCGCCCAACGGCCTGAAATCCTCCTTCGGCGGGCCGGCATGGACGCTCGATCCCGGCACCGGGGAATATTACCTGCACATGTTTTCCCGCCGCCAGCCGGACCTCAATTGGGAGAACGAAAGGGTGCGGGCGGAAATCTATGACATGATGAACTGGTGGCTCGAACGCGGCATCGCAGGCTTTCGGATGGATGTCATCGACTACATCGGCAAGCAGGTGGACCGGGAGATCGTCAAGGACGGGCCGCACCTGCACGACTATCTGCAGGAGATGAATGCCAAAACCTTCGGCAGCCGCGACGTCCTGACGGTCGGCGAAGCCTGGAGCGCCACGCCGGGCGCGGCGCTCCTCTATTCCGGGCGTGAACGCCGGGAACTGTCGATGATCTTCCAGTTCGAGCACGTCACCCAGCAATGGGACGCGGTTTACGGGAAATGGCGCCCGAAACCGTTCGACCTCGTGAACCTCAAGACCGTCCTCAGCAAGTGGCAGCTGGCTCTATCCGAAGATGGGTGGAATTCGCTTTTCTGGGGCAATCACGATTTGCCGCGCGCCGTATCGCGCTACGGCAATGTCAGCGGCTATCACGTCGAGTCGGCAAAGATGCTGGCGACCGTTCTGCATCTGCTGAAGGGCACGCCTTTCGTCTATCAGGGCGAGGAGATCGGCATGACGAACGTCCCCTTCACCTCCATCGAACAGTATCGCGATATCGAAACTATCAACATGCACAGGCTGCACGTGGAGGCCGGCCTTTCACCGGAGGAATTCATCCGCGGCGCAAACGAGAACGGCCGCGATAACGCCCGCACACCGATGCAATGGAGTGCTGCCCCCTACGGCGGTTTCTCCACCGGCGTGCCCTGGATCGAGGTCAATCCCAATTACCCGAAGGTCAACGCCGAAGCGGCCATCAAGGACGAGAGGTCGATCTGGAACCATTATCGCAAGCTGATCGCTCTCCGGAAAACCCACCCTGTCATCGTCTATGGGGAGTACCGGTCCTGGCTCGACCAGCACCCCGATGTCTTCGTTTATACCCGCGCGCTCGACAGGAGCTGGATCATAGTGGTTGCCAACTTCACCGCTAGGACTATTGCGCTGAGTTTACCGACGGAGCTCGCCATCAAGGGAGAATGCCTGATCTGCAATTATGAACCGGTGCACATGATCGGGGAAACGGTTGAGCTCAAGCCGTACGAGACCTTTGCCATAGAGTGTAAGTGAAGCGAGTGGCACCGTCAGGCGCTAACCGCCGAATGACTTCCGATAGGCATGCGGGCTCGTGCCCAGCCGCTTGCGGAAGTGGTGCCGCATCGTCGCCAGCGTGCCGAAGCCGCTTGATATCGCGATATCGTCGAGCGATACGCCAAGTTCTCTTTCGAGAAGGTCGCGCGCATGGCGCAGCCGCTCCTTCAGCAGCCATTCGCCGACACTGAGACCCGTCGTCGCTTCGAAGCGGCGCTGGAAAGTGCGTATGCTCATGCCGGCCCTTTTGGCGAGCAGGCTGATCGGCTGCTCCTCGGCAAGGCTTGCGCGCATCCAGTCGATCAGCGGGCTGAGGCGTATGCCCTCACGTTCCTCCGGAACCGGCGCGCCGATGAACTGCGCCTGCCCGCCTTCGCGGTGCGGCGGCACGACGAGGCGGCGGGCGACGCTGTTTGCCGCCTCCGAGCCGAAATCGCCGCGCACCACATGCAGGCAGAGATCGATGCCTGCGGCGCTGCCGGCCGCTGTCAGCAGGCTGCCCTCATCTATGTAGAGTACATCCGCGTCGAGCGTGATGTCGGGATAAAGCGCCGCGATCGAGTTGACATAGCGCCAATGTGTTGTCGCCCTGCGGTTGGCAAGCAGTCCGGCGCCGGCAAGGACTGCAACGCCGGAACAGAGCGACATGATGCGCGCGCCGCGCTGATGCGCTGCCTTGAGAGCGGCGGCAAGCGGTTCCGGCACCGGCGCATCGATCGACCGCCAGCCGGGCACGACGATCAGGTCCGCCGCGTCGAGCACTTCCAGCCCCCTGTCGACCGCGACCGTCAATCCGCCGGCGGCGCGAAGCGGCCCCAGCTCGATGCCGCAGACGGAGAAGCGATACCACCCCTCGCCCATCTCGGGACGCGGCAGGCCGAAGACCTCATAAGCTATCCCGAATTCAAAGGTGCAGAGCCCGTCATAGGCAAGCACCGCGACCAGCGGTCCGTTCGTCTTCGGAGATATGTTTGGCATGATCTTTACGCTGTCAGTCATGATGGCCAATTTCGCCAAGCTTTAACATCGGCGATATCAGGGGGCAATCCAGCACGAAAGGAAAGACCGATGCCAAGCGCCGTCTTCGAAATCCCCGCCGCCGAGCCTGACCTCGCCGCCGCCCATTATGCCGCTAAGCTCGCCTTCGAGACCGATTGTTCGGATGTCCGCGCCGCTTTCGCAGCTGGAAAGGTCGATTTCGTTCTTCTCGATGTGCGCTCGCCGGCACTGTTTGCGCAGTCCCATGTGCCGGGCGCGATTAACCTGCCGCACGGCAAGATGACCGCACATCGCATGTCGGAATGGGCAAGAAACACGCTCTTCGTCGTCTATTGCGCTGGTCCGCATTGCAACGGCGCCGACAAGGCGGCCTTTCGCCTTGCCAAGCTCGGCCTCAGAGCCAAGCTGATGATCGGCGGCATGACCGGTTGGGCCGATGAGGGTTTTGCCTTCGAAACCGAAACCATCGCTGCCGAATAACAGAAGGCTCCCCTCCACGATGCGCAGGGAGCCTCATGTCTCAAAACTCAATGACGATCTTGCCGAAGGGGCCTCGATAGAGATGATCGAGCGCCTGCGGCAGCTCTTCGAAGCCATAACGCCTGTCGATAACAGGCTTCAGCCCGGTCTGGTCGACGGCGCGCACCAGATCCTCCAGTGCCCTGCGGTGACCGACCGTAATTCCCTGCAGGACGGGCGCCTTGAGAAGCAGTGGCGCCACCGGCGCCGAGATCTCAAAACCCTCGAGGACGCCGATCACCGAAATGCGGCCGTTAATCGCCACAGCCTTCAGCGCTTGGCCGAGATGTGGTCCGCCGACGATTTCGAGCACGTGGTCGGCGCCGTCATCGCCGGTCAGTTGATGGAACTGCGCCACCCAGTCGCCCTCGTGCCGGTTGATCAGATGATCGGCACCGAGCGCCAGCGCCCGGTCGAGCTTTTCGCTACTGCCTGACGTGATGAAGACCTCGGCGCCATGCGCCTTGGCGATCTGCAGGCCGAAGAGCGCGACGCCGCCGGTTCCCTGCACCAGCACCTTGTCGCCAGCCTTGAGCTTGCCGCATTCGATCAGCGCGAACCATGCCGTCAGTCCGGCGCAGGGCAGCGTGCTCGCTTCAGCGGCATCGAGCGTTTTCGGCGCATGCGTGAACCACTCCTCGGAAAACACGGTGTGTTCGGTCAGCACGCCCGGATGGAAGCCGCCGCGCGTCTGGTAGGGTAGATTACGCGCGTTGCCCGGGCCGCGTCCATCGATCCAATCCGGGGAAAAGGTGGAGATAACTCGATCTCCGGGTTTGAAGCGTGTGACATCCGGCCCGACGGCCTCAACCACGCCTGCCATGTCCGAGGCCGGGACAAAGGGAAACTGCAGCGGCAGTCCCATGCCGCTTTCGAGCACAAGCCTGTCGCGGAAATTGAGGGAGACCGCCTGCGTCCGCACCCGGATCATCCTGCCGGACACGTCGGGAATTCTCGCTTCACCGATCTTCAGATTGGCCTCCGGCCCAACGGCATCGGTTTGCCACTGCTTTGTCGTCTGCATCTCCTGCTCCTTCTCGATTGGAGGAGCAGCAGGTATATCGTTGAATATTCATCGCCTGTTGCGATATTATGTCGTCAAACTGGTGCCACAAAGGAAACAAAGATGGAGCAACTGAAGGGGATTTCGATCTTCGTCCAAACGGTCGAAGCCGGCGGTTTCTCCGCCGCCGCCGAACGGCTTCACCTCACCCGCTCGGCGGTCAGCAAGACGATCGCAAGGCTCGAACAGCGACTCGACGTCCGGCTCTTCAACCGCACGACCCGGACCCAGAGCCTGACCGACGAGGGCCGGTTCTTCTATGAGCGCTGCCTGAAAGCCATCGAGGAAATCCGGATCGGCGAGGCCCAACTTGAATCGGGCAGGCGCGAGGTCCGCGGCAGGCTGAGGGTATCGATGCCGGCGCTGTTTGGACGTCATTGCGCCGCTCCGATCCTGACCCGCCTGCTCGACGACCACCCCGATCTCGAATTGGACTTATCCTTCAGCGATCGGGTCGTCGATCTCCTAGAGGACGGCTTCGACCTTGCCGTCCGCAACGGTCCGCTGAAGGACAATCCCGACCTGATGGCGCGAACGATCGCCCGGCAGTCCATGACGGTCTGCGCCTCGCCCGCTTATCTCGAAAACTATGGCGTCCCGCAAACGCTCGACGATCTCGCCCGCCATCATGGTATCGTCTATCGCAGGGGTGATAATGACAAGGCCTGGACCTTCCCGGCTCCGTCCGGCCCCCCACGCGAAGTTCTACCGAAATCTCGGTTGCGGCTCGATGATCTCGCCTCGATCGCAGACGCCGCGGTTGAAGGCCGCGGGCTTGCCTGGCTGACCTGCTGGCTGGTGCGGGACAAGGTCCTCTCAGGTGCACTCGTGCGGGTTCTGACCGATACACCATCAACCATATTTGAAGCCTATGCCGTCTGGCCGCGATCGCCGGTGATGCTGCCGAAAGTGCGTCTTGCCATCGATACGCTGGCCGCGGAACTGCCGGCGATCATGAGCTGAAAAAGGCATCTTCTCAGGAAATCGAGCTGTTAGCCACCCTCCGGCCGCAGTCCGCCGATAAAGAGTTGCTCCAGAAACCGCGCGGCATCCTCGAAGCGCCCCTCGCCGGAATGTTCCTGCCCCAGCACGGCGCGCACCTGGACGTCGAAGTCGGCATAATGCTGCGTCGTCGACCAGATTGAGAAGATCAGGTGGTAGGGATCGCATTCAACGATCTTGCCTGATTTCGTCCAGGCGCGGATGACCTCCGCCTTCTCGTCGACCAGTTCCTTCAGCGGCCCCTTCAATTCATCCTCGATATGCGGTGCGCCCTGCAGCACCTCATTGGCGAACAGCCGGCTCTCGCGCGGAAAATCGCGCGCCATCTCCAGCTTGCGCCTGATGTAGCTGCGAATTTCTTCTTCCGGATTGCCCTCAGCGTCGAAGGCCCGCAGCGGCTCCAGCCAGGTATAGAGGACCCGGTCGATCAGCGCCCGGTGCATCGCTTCCTTGGTGCGGAAATAATAAAGCAGATTGGGTTTCGACATGCCCGCGACTTCGGCGATCTGGTCGATCGTCGAACCGCGAAAGCCGCGTGCCGAAAACACGTCGAGCGCCGCCTCCAGAATCTGCTCTTCCTTCTCCTCCTGGATTCGCGTTCGCCTCTGGGTCTTCGCTGCTCTCGGAATAGCCATCGGCTATTGTTTCCCCTTGCAATTCAACTTCTTCCCTCAAGTTTCGGCAGAGGCGACCCCTGGCGCTTTCTTGAGCAACTGCCCGCATTTTTATCGGCAAATTTCGTGATTTTCGTCTTGAGCCCCGCGGTGGAAGTTGTAATGTTTACCAATCGGTCAAATATCCGCCAGATGAAAAACAAAGGCAACTGGCGATTTTCCGGCGCTCGACAAAACCAACAACAGCGCGGGAAAGGACCACGGGAACAGGCGGGCATGCCCCTTGCATGGCTGCCGCAAACAGGTGAGGGCTTGAAGAATGGTGGCAGCACCAGGCGAGAACATGCGCATCAATGGCGACCGTCTGTGGGACAGTCTCATGGACATGGCGAAGATCGGCCCCGGAATCGCCGGCGGCAACAACCGCCAGACGCTGACGGATTCGGATGCCGAGGGCCGCAGCCTTTTCAAGACATGGTGCGACGAGGCGGGCCTGACCATGGGTGTCGACCGCATGGGCACGATGTTCGCCACCCGCCCCGGCACTGATCCCGACGCCCTGCCAGTCTATGTCGGCTCGCATCTCGACACCCAACCAACCGGCGGCAAATATGATGGCGTGCTTGGCGTGCTCTCGGCCCTCGAAATCGTGCGCACGATGAACGACCTCGGCATCAAGACGAAGCACCCCATCGTCGTCACCAACTGGACGAACGAGGAAGGCGCACGCTTCGCCCCTGCCATGCTGGCCTCGGGCGTCTTCGCCGGCGTGCACAGCCTGGACTTCGCCTATAACCGCAGGGATCCAGAGGGCAATCTGTTTGGCGACGAGTTGAAGCGCATCGGCTGGGTCGGCGACGAAGAGGTCGGCGCCCGCAAGATGCACGCCTATTTCGAATATCATATCGAGCAGGGTCCGATCCTCGAAGCCGAGGAAAAGCAGATCGGCGTCGTCACCCATTGTCAGGGCCTGTGGTGGCTGGAATTTACGCTGACCGGCAAGGAGGCCCATACCGGCTCGACGCCGATGAACATGCGCGTCAATGCCGGTCTTGCCATGTCGCGCATCCTGGAAATGGTCCAGGCTGTCGCGATGAGCGAGCAGCCGGGCGCCGTCGGCGGCGTCGGCCAAGTCTTCTTCTCGCCGAATTCCCGCAACGTGCTGCCGGGCAAAGTGGTCTTCACTGTCGACATCCGCTCGCCCGACAAGGCCAAGCTCGATCGCATGCGGGCAAAGATCGAGGCTGAGGCGCCTGGCATCTGCGACGCGCTGGGCGTCGGCTGTTCCATCGAGGCGATCGGCCATTTCGCACCGGTCACCTTCGACGAAAAGCTCGTCACCTCGGTTCGCTCCGCCGCCGAACGTCTCGGTTACAGCCACATGAACATTATCTCCGGCGCCGGCCACGACGCTTGCTGGGCCGCCAAGGTCGCGCCTGCCACCATGGTCATGTGCCCCTGCGTCGGCGGACTCAGCCACAACGAGGCGGAAGAAATCTCCAAGGAATGGGCGACGGCCGGAGCCGACGTGCTGTTCCACGCGGTGGTCGAGACGGCGGAGATTGTGGTGTGATGTCTGCTGCAGAACCCGGAGCCCCCTCATCCGACCCTTCGGGCCACCTTCTCCCCGCTGGGGAGAAGGGAATGGCGAACGTCGCGGCTTCTCCCTTCTCCCCTCGGGGAGAAGGTGCCCGAAGGGCGGATGAGGGGGCTCCGGGCGCGACCAAAATTATCAAACAGGATATCCGCAAACATCGCCCAGTCAAAACAGCACAAGCTCGACAGCTTCGTCAAAACGAAACCGAAGAAGAATACCATCTCTGGAGCGACCTGCGCTCCCGCCGCTTGAACTGTTATAAATTTGCAAGGCAAGTCCCGCTTGGGCCATTCATTGTCGATTTCCTCTGTCGCGAAAAACGATTGATCGTCGAAGTCGATGGCTTCCAGCATGCCGAAAACGTCAGCGATCAACGCCGAACCGAATGGCTTAATGCAAATGGCTATTCTGTCCTGCGCTTCTGGAATCAGGAAGTCTCTCGCGAAAGACGCTCCGTACTCGAAACAATCCTGGCAGCATTGGAAGGCCGGCTTGAAGCCAGCGAGGAAACGCTCAGCTTCTATTCACCATCCAAAGAAAAGAAGAGGGAACGATCATGACCACAGTCATCAAGAACGGCACCATCGTCACGGCCGACCTCACCTACAAGGCTGATGTCAAGATAGACGGCGGCAAGATCGTCGAGATCGGTCCGAACCTCTCTGGCGACGAAACGCTCGACGCCTCCGGCTGTTTTGTCATGCCGGGCGGCATCGACCCGCACACTCATCTCGAAATGCCCTTCATGGGCACCTATTCCTCCGATGATTTCGAGAGCGGCACGCGCGCGGCGCTTTCCGGCGGCACGACCATGGTGGTCGATTTCGCCCTTCCCGCCCCCGGCCAGTCGCTGCTGGAGGCGCTGACCATGTGGGATAACAAATCGACCCGCGCCAATTGCGACTATTCCTTCCACATGGCGGTCACCTGGTGGAGCGAGCAGGTCTTCAAGGAGATGGAGACCATCGTCCGCGACAGGGGCATCAACACCTTCAAGCACTTCATGGCCTATAAGGGCGCGCTGATGGTTGATGACGACGAGATGTTCGCCTCTTTCCAGCGCTGCGCCGAGCTCGGCGCCCTGCCGCTGGTGCATGCCGAAAATGGTGACGTGGTCGCCTCCATGTCGGCAAAGCTGCTCGCCGAGGGCAATAACGGCCCCGAGGCGCATGCCTATTCCCGGCCGGCTGAAGTCGAGGGTGAGGCCACCAATCGCGCCATCATGATCGCCGACATGGCCGGCTGCCCTGTTTACATCGTCCACACCTCCTGCGAACAGGCGCACGAGGCGATCCGCCGGGCCCGCTCCAAGGGCATGCGCGTCTACGGCGAACCGCTGATCCAGCACCTGACGCTCGACGAGAGCGAATATTCCAATCCGGACTGGGATCATGCCGCCCGCCGCGTCATGTCGCCGCCTTTCCGCAGCAAGCAGCATCAGGATAGCCTCTGGGCGGGGCTCGCCTCCGGTTCGCTGCAGGTGGTCGCGACCGACCACTGCGCTTTCACCACGGCGCAGAAACGTTTCGGCGTCGGCGACTTCACCAAGATCCCGAATGGCACAGGCGGCCTCGAAGACCGCCTGCCGATGCTCTGGACGCATGGTGTCAACACCGGCCGGCTGACGATGAACGAGTTCGTCGCCGTCACCTCGACCAACATCGCCAAGATTCTCAACATCTATCCGAAGAAGGGCGCGATCCTCGTCGGCGCCGATGCCGATATCGTCGTCTGGGACCCGAACCGTTCGAAGGTCATCTCGTCCAAGACCCAGCAGTCGGCGATCGACTACAACGTCTTCGAGGGCAAGGAAGTGACTGGCCTGCCGCGCTACACGCTGACGCGCGGGGTCGTCGCGATCGAGGAAAGTACGATCAAGACCCGCGAGGGCCACGGCGAGTTCGTCAGGCGCGAACCGGTGACAGCCGTCAGCAAGGCGCTGTCCACCTGGAAGGAGATCACCTCTCCGCGCAAAGTGGAACGCAGTGGCATCCCGGCAACCGGCGTATGACGATGGAGCATAGCGATACGGCCATCAACCGGGGAACGACGCCTTCATGCGGATGACTTCACGCCGGCACCAGCGCGTCCAGTTCCGGCAGAAGAACGACGCTTTCCTGCTCGTGGGGATCGGTGCGCGCAATGACCGCCGTGCAGGGCGTGCTGCTGAGGTTCGCAGGCATATGCGGCACGCCGGCCGGGATGTAGAACAGTTCGCCGGCATGGGTGATGACGTGATGCTCCAGCCGGTCGCCGTACCAGGTATGAGCCTCGCCGGAGAGCACGTAGATCGCCGTCTCATGCGCCTCGTGCAGGTGCGCCTTGGCACGCACGCCGGGCGGGATCGTCAGGAGGTGCATGCAGATGCCCGTGGCGCCGACAGTCTCAGCCGCTATCCCTTCGAAATAGCTGAGCCCCTGCTTGCCGTCATAGGCGTGCTTGGGACGAACGATGTGGCAGGTGGGTTTTGATGTCGCGTCCATTTTCTTCCTCCAAGAATTGCGCCGCCGGCAAAGCCGGCAGCGATGGTAACATGCAAACCGCCGTCAAGCGGGGAAAACAAGATCGGTCGCATTGATGCAAGCACCCTCCGTCGTATCCGCCAAGGACCTCTGTCTCACCTACCAGGCGAATGACGGCCCGGTGCGGGCGCTGAGCGATGTCAATCTCGATGTCCGCAAGGGCGATTTCGTCTCTTTCATCGGCCCGTCCGGCTGCGGCAAGACGACTTTCCTCCGCGTCATCGCCGATCTCGAAAGGAGCACCTCGGGCGAAATCTCGATCAACGGCATGACGCCGGCGGAGGCGCGCAAAGCCCGCGCCTACGGCTACGTCTTTCAGGCGCCGGCGCTCTATCCCTGGCGCACCATCGAGAACAATATTGCCTTGCCCTTGGAGATCATGGGTTATCGCGGCGCCGATCGGACGAGGCGCATCGCCGAGGCGCTCGACCTCGTCGGTCTTTCCGGCTTCGAGAAGAAATTCCCCTGGCAGCTTTCCGGCGGCATGCAGCAACGCGCCTCAATCGCCCGCGCGCTCGCCTTCGACGCCGACCTGCTATTGATGGACGAGCCCTTCGGCGCGCTTGACGAGATCGTCCGCGACCATCTGAACGAAGAGCTGCTGAAACTCTGGGCCCGCACCAACAAGACGATCTGCTTCGTCACCCACTCCATCCCCGAGGCGGTCTACCTCTCGACCAAGATAGTGGTGATGTCGCCGCGCCCCGGCCGGGTGACCGATGTGATCGACTCGACACTGCCGGCCGAACGCCCGCTTGACATCCGCGATACCCCCGAATTCCTGGAAATCGCCCATCGCGTCCGCGAGGGACTGAGGACGGGGCATAGCCATGAGGTTTAGGCGGCTGCATTCTGGGGCTACCCCCCTCTGCCCTGCCGGGCATCTCCCCCACAAGGGGGGAGATCAGCAGGAGGCGAAGGCTCCCGCAAACAAGGACAAGAGAGCAGTACTCCATAGAAGCAAATGGGAACGAGGTGCTATCCTCTTGCCGATCTCCCCCCTTGTGGGGGAGATGCCCGGCAGGGCAGAGGGGGGTGGCTGCGCATTCGACACCAACATATCGGGGCAGTCGCTGTGAAACCCGACACCTTCAAAAACAAGATCGTCCCCGTCACCACCATCCTACTCGCCCTCGTCGCCATCTGGTATGTCGCCGCCATTCTCATGAACGCGCCGTTCCAGCGTGACATGGACAGCCGCGCCGGCCTCACGCCGACCACGATGGAATTCATCGGCAAGACGCTGGCGCAGCCGAAGCCGATCCTGCCGGCACCGCATCAGGTGGCTGAGAATGTCTATGAGAACACTTTCCTGCGCAGCCTTTCGAGCAGCCGCAGCCTCGTCTATCACAGCTGGGTAACGCTCTCCTCCACCCTGCTCGGCTTCGGTTTCGGCATGCTGCTCGGCATTCTTCTCGCCGTGCTGATCGTGCATAACCGCGCCATGGACCGCTCGCTGATGCCTTGGCTCGTAGCCAGCCAGACAATCCCGATCCTCGCTATCGCGCCGATGATCGTCATCATCTCCTACAACGTGCTGACCGGCGACAATGCGCTGGCGCATCTGCTGAATCTCGATTCCGACGCCTCCCGTCTCGTCTCCAAGGCGCTGATCTCCACCTACCTCTCCTTCTTTCCGGTCGCCGTCGGCATGGTGAAGGGGCTGCGGTCACCCGAACTCCTCTATCTCGACCTCATGCGCACCTATAACGCCAGTCCGATCCAGACCTTTTGGAAACTGCGCGTCCCTGCCTCGATCCCCTTTCTCTTCACTTCTATGAAGGTCGCGATCGCCGCAAGCCTCGTCGGCGCCATCGTCGGCGAATTGCCGACGGGCGCCGTTGCCGGCATTGGTTCGAAGCTGCTCGCCGGCTCCTATTACAGCCAGACCATCGATATCTGGGCAGCGCTGGTCGCCGGCTCGCTGCTTGCAGGCGTCCTCGTCGCGATTGTCGGCCTTGCGGCGAAGATCGTCGACCGCGCCATGGGCGGGAGGCCGGCATGAGACGTCTGAGCTTCTCCTGGCAAGGCGCGGCCGCTCTTCTTTTCTGCATCGGGGCGCTGGCTGCCTTACCGCTTCTGGCCGAGGGCGCGGCCCGTCCTTTAACCGATGGCACCGCAAGCCTGATCTTCATCGTCATCGCCGCGGCCGCTCTCCTGTCCTTTGCACCGCAGCCGCCGGCCTATCGCGCCACCGTGCTGTTCATCGGCGCCCATGGCGCCGCCTGGCTGCTGCTTGCAGCGATTTCCGGCAACGAGGGCACGGCAACGCGGGCTTACTTCCTGCTGCTCTTCGCCGCGTGGCTGCTCGCCTGGCGATGCGTCACGGAGCTTTCGAAAGTGCCGCCTGCCGCCGCCTTCGGTGCATCGGTGCTCGAACTTCTGATTCCGGCGATTTTCGGCGCCTGGATTCTCATCCTCTGGGAGGCGATCACGCGCGGTGCCGGCGTCCCCTTCATCCTGTTGCCGCCGCCGAGCGCCATCGGCGCCCGCATCATGGCCTCTCTGCCCATCCTCGGCGACGACGTCAGGCAGACGATCTTCAAGGCGGTGCTGATCGGTTATATCGTCGGCTGCCTCAGCGGCTTCGTCGTCGCGGTGCTGGCCGACCGCATCGCCTTCCTGCGCCGCGGCCTGCTGCCGATCGGCAACATGGTGTCGGCTCTGCCGATCATCGGCATCGCTCCGGTCATGGTCATGTGGTTCGGCTTCGACTGGCCGTCGAAGGCCGCCGTCGTCATCATCATGGCCTTCTTCCCAATGCTGGTGAACACCGTGGCAGGCCTTTCCGCCTCCGGCAGCATGGAGCGCGACCTGATGCGCACCTACGCATCGAGCGACTGGCAGACGTTGCTCAAGCTCAAGCTTCCGGCGGCGATGCCCTTCATTTTCAACGCACTGAAGATCAACTCGACGCTGGCTCTGATTGGTGCCATCGTTGCGGAATTCTTCGGGACGCCGATCGTCGGCATGGGCTTCCGCATCTCGACCGAGATCGGCCGCATGAATGTCGACATGGTCTGGGCGGAAATCGCCGTCGCGGCGCTGGCCGGCTCGATCTTCTATGGCATCATCGCCCTGACCGAACGGGCGGTGACGTTCTGGCATCCGTCTATCCGTGGTGGCTAGGCGCGCGCGGGCCTCGCAAATTGGGTCCGGGCATAACTTCAGAGGGTAAGGACAAGAAAATGAAAAAATTGATGATTGCAATGATGGCGAGCGCCATGTCGCTTGCAGCGGCCCATGCTATGGCCGCCGACAAGGTGGTTCTGCAGCTGAAATGGGTCACACAGAGCCAGTTCGCCGGTTATTACGTCGCCCAGGAGAAAGGTTTCTACAAGGAAGAGGGCCTCGACGTCGACATCAAGCCGGGTGGTCCCGATATCGCGCCTGAGCAGGTGATCGCCGGTGGCGGCGCCGATGTCATCGTCGACTGGATGGGCGGCGCGTTGGTTGCCCGCGAAAAGGGCGTTCCGCTGGTCAACATCGCCCAGCCATATCAGAAGTCCGGCTTGGAAATGATCTGCCGTAAGGACGGCCCGGTCAAGACCGAGGCCGACTTCAAGGGCCATACGCTCGGCGTTTGGTTCTTCGGCAACGAATACCCCTTCTTCGCTTGGATGAACAAGTTGGGTCTTTCCACCGAAGGCGGCCCGAACGGCGTCACCGTGCTGAAGCAGAGCTTCGACGTGCAACCGCTCGTCCAGAAGCAGGCCGACTGCATCTCGGTCATGACCTATAACGAATACTGGCAGGCAATCGACGCCGGCTTCAAGCCGGAGGAACTGACGGTCTTCAACTATACGCAAATGGGCAATGACCTTCTCGAGGACGGCCTCTACGCCATGGAAGACAAGCTGAAGGACCCGGCGTTCAAGGAGAAGATGGTCAAGTTCGTCCGCGCCTCGATGAAGGGCTGGAAATATGCGACCGAGAACCCCGATGAAGCCGCCGAGATCGTCGTGGACAACGGCGGCCAGGACGAGAACCACCAGAAGCGTATGATGGGCGAAGTTGCCAAACTGGTCGGCGACGGCTCCGGCAAGCTGGACGAAGCGCTCTATGCCCGCACGGCGAAGGCTCTGCTCGACCAGAAGATCATCAACAAGGAGCCCTCGGGGGCCTGGACACACGAGATCACAGACGCCGCATCCAAGTAAATACGGCAGGAAGTAAAGCGAAACGCGCGGAGAAAATTTCCGCGCGTTTCTCATTTTTGGGATAACACGAAAAAAAGCGTCGCTGATGTCGCATTTTTCCGGCGTCAAACGTCATTAGGAGAAAAGCGGGATCAATGATCGTCATGTTCGCATAAGTCTGCGATGATTGATTCAGGTTATGATGGTATTTATTATCGGCTCATGGGGAATTGTTTTCTGCCGGGCTTGCATATCGAGCAAATCGATACCAACTAGAAGCCGATTTGCCGGCGAGGGATGAAGACGGCAAATGACGTGTGGATACCCCTGAGAATGCAGGAAAGGCAGTGGCCTGGTCGCGAGCTCAATGGCAGACGCGCGAATTCGGCTAACCTTATGATGAGATTGGACGAAAACGCATGGTACGCAAGCCGACTGGAATTTTAGGCACATCCACCCTTTTTGCAGCGGCGCTGGCTGCATCCGCCGCCTTTTCGCAGGAAGCGCCGGTCGCAAAGCCGCAGCAGAACCTGCCGGCGATCGTCGTCACCACCGCCGTCAATCGCACTCTTGTCGACCGTGTCATCGGCACCGGAACGGTCAAGCCGGTCGAGGAAGTCTATATCCAGCCGCAGGTCGAAGGCCTTTCGATTCGCACGCTGAAAGCCGATGTCGGCGACAAGGTCCAGGCTGAAAGCACGCTGGCAACGCTCAATGACGATGCCCTGGTCCTGGAGAAAAGCCAGATGATGGCGACGAAGGCCAAGGGCGAGGCAAGCCTTGCCCAACTGCGCGCCCAGCTCATCGAAGCGCAGGCCAATGCCGAACAGGCAAGGCAGCAGCAGGCCCGCGCCCAGGAAATGGGCAAGAAGGGCACGGTTTCTACAGCCCAGGTCGAGCAGGCCGATGCGACCGCCGCTGCCGCCAACGCCCGAGTCGTCTCCGCCGAGCAGGCGATTGAGGTCGCCGAAGCCGATCTGAAGGTCTTCGACAGCCAGATCGCAGACGCCGATCTGAAGCTCGCCCGCACCGATGTGAAGACGCCGGTTGCCGGTGTGGTTTCGGCTAAGAACGCCAAGGTCGGCGCGATCGCCGCCGGCAACGGCGATCCGCTATTCACCATCATCCGCAACGGCGATATCGAGCTCGTCGCCGAAGTCGCCGAAAGCGATATTGTCAGGATTGTGGCCGGCCAGAAGGCAACCATTTCCCTTTCCGGCAGCCGCGAAAAGCTTTCCGGTGCCGTGCGCCTGGTTTCACCCACCGTCGATTCCGTGACCCGCCTCGGCCTCGTCCATATCTCCATCGACGATGACAGCAAGGCGCGTTCCGGCATGTATGGCAGCGCCGAGATCATCGTCCGTGAAACCGAGGGTGTATCGCTTCCCCTGACTGCGGTGCTCACCGGCAACGACGGATCCTCCGCCCGCAAGGTCGAAGACGGAGTGGTGAAATTCGCTAAGATCGAGACCGGCATCCAGGACGGCGCCTATGTCGAGATCGTCAATGGATTGAAGAGCGGCGACGAGGTCGTCGCCAAGGCGGGCGCCTATGTTCGCGACGGCGACCACATCACGCCGGTGCGTGAACAGCCCTCCGCTTCCAACTAAAGAGACCATCCGATGAATTTTTCAGCCTGGTCCATTCGAAATCCCATCGCGCCGCTGCTGGCCTTCTGCCTGCTGATATTCATCGGCATTCAGTCCTTCAACACGCTGCCGATCACGCGCTTTCCGAACATCGACGTGCCGCTGGTCTCGATCAGCGTGACGCAAAGCGGCGCGTCGCCGGCCGAACTCGAAATGCAGGTGACGAAGGAGATCGAAGACGCGATCGCCTCGATCACCGGCATCGACGAAATCCAGTCGACGGTGACCGACGGCAGTTCACAGACCAACGTCATGTTCCGGATGGAAGTGCCGACCGAACAGGCCGTGCAGGACGTCAAGGACGCGATTGACCGCATCCGCAGCGATCTGCCGGCGACGGCCGAAGCACCAATCGTTACCAAGGTTGATGTCGAGGGCCAGGCGATCCAGACCTTCGCCGTGTCCTCACCCGACATGTCGCTCGAAGAACTGTCCTGGTTCGTCGACGATACAATCAAGCGAGCGCTGCAGGGCCAGGCCGGCATCGGCCGCGTCGATCGTTACGGCGGCGCGGAGCGCGAAGTGCGCATCGAACTCACGCCCGGAAAACTGGATGCTTACGGCATCACCGCCGCAAGCGTGAACGATCAACTGCGCGGCACCAATGTCGATCTCGGCTCCGGTCGCGGCCAGGTGGCGGGCAGCGAACAGGCAATCCGCGTTCTTGGCGACGCCCGCAACGTCGCCGAACTGGCAGACACGACGATTGCATTGCCGAGCGGCCGTTTCGTCAAGCTGTCCGATCTCGGCGTCATCAAGGACACCTATGAGGAGCCGAAATCCTTTTCGCGCTTCAACGATACGCCCGTCGTTACCTTCGGCGTCTTCCGCTCGAAGGGCGCCAGTGAGGTCAGCGTCGCCGAGACGGTGGCGCAGAGCCTCGACAAGGTGCGAAGCGAAAATCCGAACGTGAAGATCGAGATGATCGACGATTCGGTCTATTTCACCTACGGCAACTATGAAGCCGCCATCCACACGCTGCTCGAAGGCGCCTTGCTCGCCGTCATCGTGGTTCTGCTGTTCCTCCGAAACTGGCGGGCGACGCTGATTTCGGCCATCGCCCTACCCCTCTCCGCGATCCCGACCTTCTGGGTTATGGACATGATGGGCTTCTCGCTGAACCTCGTCAGCTTCCTGGCGCTGACGCTCGCGACAGGTATCCTGGTCGACGACGCGATCGTGGAAATCGAGAACATTGCCCGCCATATCAAGATGGGCAAGACGCCCTATCGGGCGGCGATCGAGGCGGCGGATGAAATCGGTCTCGCCGTCATCGCCACCACCTTCACCATCATCGCCGTCTTCGTGCCAGTTTCCTTCATGCCGGGCATTCCGGGCCAGTACTTCATCCAGTTCGGCCTGACCGTCGCATTCTCCGTCTTTTTCTCGCTGCTGGTGGCACGCCTCATCACCCCGATGATGGCCGCCTATCTCATGCGCGCCGAAGACGGTGTCGACGACCATCACGACAATGACGGTCTGCTGATGAAGGGTTATACGCGCCTGATCCGCGCCACGACCGGGCACAAATATTCGCGATATCTAACGCTGCTTGCGGCGATCGGTTTCCTCGTCGGTTCGGTTATGCTGCTGATGAAGGTTCCAGGCAGCTTCCTGCCGCCCGAAGATGCCTCGCGCATCGTTCTCTCTGTTGAACTGCCGCCCAATGCGCGGCTCGACGACACCGAGAAGACGACGAAGGCGATCTATGACAGGGTCAAGGACCTCAACGGCGTCGAAAGCGTATTCGTCCTCGGCGGGGCATCGCCAAAGGGCGATCTCGAACTCCGCCGTGCAACCATTACGCTGGCGCTCCACAAGCTCGACCAGTCGCTGGTCAAGAAGGTGGTCAACGACGTGCTCGGCCATATCCCGGTCATCGGTCCGATGCTGCCGAAGGTGGAAGTCCACGGCCGCGAGCGCCCGCAATGGGATATTGAAAAGGAAGTCTTCGCCAAGCTGCGCGATATTCCCGATGTCCATATCCTGAAGCTTAACGACCGCGGCGAACGCGACCTCTCCTTCAACTTCCTCTCCAAAAACGAGAAGGACCTGAACGAAGCCGTCGGCATTCTGGAATCCAAGTTGCGTGCCGACCCGCTGCTCGCCAATGTCAGCGCCGACGGCGCCCTGCCGCGTCCGGAACTGCAGGTCTATCCGCGCAAGGACGAGGCGGCGCGTCTCGGCATCACGCCGCAGCAGATCTCCGAGACGATCCGCGTCGCCACCATCGGCGATGTCGATGCGGCCCTCGCCAAGATCTCGCTCGACGATCGCCAGATCCCGATCCGAGTCCAGGCGGCCCTTGACATGCGCCGCGACCTTGCCGCCATCCGGGCGCTGAAGATCCAGACCGCCAGCGGCGGCACCGTTCCGCTCTCGAGCGTCGCGAATATCGACTATTCGGAAGGCGTAAGCTCGATCAAGCGCAACAACCGTAACCGGGTCGTCTCTATCGGTTCCGACCTGCCGCAGGGCGTAGCGCTCGACACCGCCTCGGCCCGTTTCCGCGAGATCGTCAAGGAGGCCAACATTCCGGCCACGGTGCACCTCGCGGAAAGCGGCGACACCAAGGTGCAGACCGAGATGCAGCAGAGCTTCGTCAACGCCATGTTGATGGGCCTCCTGTTGGTGCTGACCGTGCTGATCCTGCTCTTCAAGGACGTGATCCAGCCCTTCACCATCCTGTTCTCGCTGCCGCTCGCGATCGGCGGCGTCGCGGCGGGCCTGATCATCACCAGCAATCCGCTGTCAATGCCTGTCATGATCGGCATTCTGATGCTGATGGGCATCGTCACCAAGAATGCCATTCTGCTCGTCGATTTTGCAATCGAGATGCGCCATCAGGGCATGTCCCGTGTTGAAGCCATGGTCGAGGCCGGCCGCAAACGCGCCCGGCCGATCATCATGACTTCGATTGCCATGTCGGCAGGCATGCTGCCGTCGGCGCTCGGCGTCGGCGAAGGCGGCTCGTTCCGCGCGCCGATGGCAATCGCCGTGATCGGCGGTATCATCGTCTCGACGGTGCTGTCGCTCGTCGTCGTTCCCTCCTTCTTCCTGATCATGGACGATCTGTCCCGCCTGCTCGGCTGGATGTTTGGACGCCTGGTCGGCAGGAAGGACGAGGAAGACCTGCCGCTCTCGCGCGAGGATCTTACCCGCGTGACCCGCGAGAACCGCAGCGATATTGATGCGCTGGACGAGCGCCTGACCGCGATCGAAAAGCCGGAAAGCAAGCGCAAGGGCGCCAACGACACCAATGTGCTCCGCCTGCCGCCGTTTGCGGCGGAGTGAGCAAAGCCTCAGGAAACGAGACGGGCCGGGAGCGACCTCCCGCTCGTCGGGCTGCTGACAAACCGCATGCAAAACCCCCGACGTCATCCTCGGCCTTCTGCCGAGGATCTATGCCGGCCCAATTAAATACCTGGAAATAAAGGTTTACCCATCAAATAATCGCGGTGGTTAGATGCTCGGCACGAGCCCGAGCATGGCGGAAGAGACGTTGTCAACAAACTACGGACCGGAGCGATCTCCCGGCCCGTTTTTGTTTCGCCACCCTCGCCGCCATCCGCCAGATGCGGCGGGCTTGTCCCTCAGAGCCCGCCCTGCTCTCTCAAGAAACTAACGATCGAGCTGACGCCATCGCCACGCTTCATATCGGAGAAGACGAAGGGGCGTGAGGCGCGCATGCGCGTCGCATCCCGCTCCATCACCTCAAGGTCGGCGCCGACATGGGGTGCCAGATCCTTCTTGTTGATGACGAGCAGGTCGGAGCGGGTGATGCCGGGCCCGCCCTTGCGCGGGATTTCCTCGCCCTGGCAGACCGAGATCACATAGATGGTGATATCGGCGAGGTCGGGCGAAAAGGTCGCCGCCAGATTGTCGCCGCCGGACTCGATGAAGACGACATCGAGATTGGGGATCCGCTCGTTAAGGCTCGCGATCGCCTGAAGATTGATCGTCGCGTCCTCGCGAATGGCGGTGTGGGGGCAGCCGCCCGTCTCGACGCCGACGATGCGGTCCGAAGGCAGTGCTTGCATGCGCACCAGCGCCTCGGCATCCTCGGTCGTATAGATGTCGTTGGTGACGACGGCGACGGAATAGTCGTCCCGCATCGCCTTGCAGAGCTTTTCCGTCAGCGCCGTCTTGCCCGACCCGACCGGCCCGCCGATGCCGACGCGCAGAGGTCCGTTTCTTGATTTCATATGGCGTACTCCAATAGGATTCCGATGATAGCGACGCCGCCGGCACGCGCCACCGTCAAATGACGCAGTTACGGGATAATGTGGTAGTTACGAGCGGAAAAGCCTGGTCGTCTGGGTTTCGTGGCGCAAGCTGGCGATATCGGCCTGCACCGTCGCCGAACCGAGATCATTGAGGGTTGAGGCTGCCGCCCGTCGCGCGATCCCCGCAATCTGCTCTTCAAGCCCGGCAAGCACGGCAACACCATCCTTCTGCCCGGCGACGCCGAGACGGATACCTGTTGAAACCGTCTGTGAGGCATAGGCATGCAGGAACACCGCGAGCACCTTCTCAGGCCTTATAGCATGGGCGCCCGCAACCGCTCCGACCGCAATGGGATAGGCGGTTTTGCCAGGCAGTCTTTCGAAAACCTCGTCCGGCCATGCTCGCGCCGCCAAGAGGAAGGCCTCGCCGAGCAGCATCGTTTCCTTATGGCGCTCACGCGATCCGGCAAGCGCTTCGGCAAGCGCAGCGATTTCGGCAAGGCCCGGAGCCTCGGCCTGGCGCCTGTGGCTCTCCGCCAGAAGCACCGCATCGTTCCAGATCGAGCCATGGCCGATCAGCGTGCCGATCCAGTCCGCAAGCGAGGCCGAGTCGGTCACGAGCCCATCGGCTACCGCCCGCTCCAACCCGCCTGAATAGGCGAAACTGCCGATCGGAAAGGCCGGTGAAAGCCATGCCGTCAGGCGCAACAGTGCCTGCAATTCACGATCTTCGCTCATCGAGCCTCAATCGTGTTTGTGGCCTTGATGCCCGTGCCCATGACCATGGTGGTGATCATGGTCACAGGTATGATCATGTTTGTGGTCATGGCCATGCGCGTGATCATGGTCATGACCAGCGTTGTGATTGTGCCCGTGGTCATGATGCGCATGCCCCTGGTCATGCGAATGTCCGCCATGTGAATGATAGGCCCCGCGCGCAGGCTGGAAGGGCTCTTCGATATCGAGCACGGTGGCGCCGAGCCCCTGCAGCATGGTTCGGATGACATGATCGCGCAGGATGACGATGCGGTCTTCCTCGATCTGGGCGGCGAGATGACGGTTGCCGAGATGCCAGGCAAGCTCGACCAGATGCCTGCGGTCGCGTCCGCGAATCTCGAAGAGCTTCTCGTCGGCGGCAAGGATCTCGATCAGTTCGCCGTCTTCGCGCACAAGCAGGTCGCCATTGGCGAAGAGCACCGGATCCTTGAGGTCGAGCATGACCATCTCGCCATTCTCCAGATGCAGGAGCTTGCGGCGCAAATGCCGCAGATCATGCGGCAGCTTGACCTGGGCGGTCGGATGGGAGGAAGGGGTTCCGGCGGGAAGATAGGAGGTGACGCGCTGCATGATATGTCCGTTTTGATGAGACGACGACCATGCAAAATAGCCCTTGCCGATGCAAGCACCAATGATCTTTCATTTGGGAGGCCGGCTTTTATATTCCGTAGGCCTGCATCATGTTGTCGCTCCCCAGCCCCCTGCCCTCGGTATTGGCACTAGTTTCGGCGAGCCCGTGCCAGGCATGATGCAGTCCCTCCCGCTCGTGCACGACGCGATTGCGTCCTAGCGCCTTGGCGAGATAAAGCGCCCGGTCTGCCGAAGCATAGACCTGCTGCTTGTTGCGCCCGACGATGAGATCGGCAACGCCGCCGGAAATGGTGAGGGCGATCTCATACCCCTCCGCCACGATCGACTTGCCGGCGATATCAGCCCGCACGGCCTCGATCCGCTCCAGCCGCGCCTCCAATGGTTCGCCGGAGACGATGACGCCGAACTCCTCACCGCCGAGGCGCGCGACGACGGAGAATTCGTCGAAGGCGGAAAGCAGCACCGCCGAGACCGCCGCGATAACCGCATCACCGCAGGCATGGCCGAAGCGATCGTTGATCGCCTTGAAGCGGTCGACGTCGAAAATGACGAGCGAGGCATCGCCTTCGGTCCCGTCCAGCGCTTCGGTGAAGGCGCGCCGGTTGAGAAGACCGGAGAGCGTATCGGTGCGGCTGAGCTTTTCGAACTCCGCCCGCGACAGCGTCAGCTCATGCATTGTGAACCCCGCCGCCAGCGCCAGCATGCCGGAAACGGTGCCGCCGACGAGCCAGGAAAAGATGGCGCCGAAGCCGATCGCATGCGAAAGCGTCACCGGCAGCAACCCGAGAAAAGCGAGCGGCGGTATCGTCAGAGCGATAATGGCGCCGGACACAATGACGGCAAGAAAGCTCATCTTCAACGCAAAGACATAGACATCCCTGCGATATTGAAAATTGCCGAAATCGGCCTGCAGCGACATCCAGTTTCTCATGAGAATCGACCTTCCTGCCCGGCGTTCCAGGCATTGATAGAAGCCCAATTGCTGCGGGTGTCTTAATCGACTCGTTAAAATCCGATCGTTTTTGGCCGATTCAAGGGGAAGATTTTTTCTAACAGAGGGTGCAAGCTTCGAGTCCCTGAATATGACAGCGCTACATTGTGATTAAATAGCTGATATAGAATTGCTTTTTTGAACTGCCCCTTTGAGGCTGTTCCAGAATGGCTTACCTGGGGAACACAGGTTTCTCCACTAATTTTTACAACCGATTGGAGAGTTCCGTTCGCAATTTCTTTAAGAGCTGATTGGCCAGCGGCTGCTTCAATTGTAGACAGAGATAGACAATCGCAATGATTGTGGAAGTGGGTTCCAGAAGCCGGTCCGAAGCCCCGCCGACCGGAGTGCCGCGGCAGTCCAGGTATTGCAGCCGAAGAGAGCGTTGAAGTATCCCTTAGCCTCGAAGAACCGATCGATCTCCCCGTATCCCGCATTCGGGATCGCCGGGATCTCGCCCGCCTTGCGGACGAAGCTGTTCAGGATGAAGTTGCGCAGCCGCGCCAATTCATCATCACTAATATCGAAGGCCGTAACATCAGGCTGCGGCTCGGCAATATGGCCAGCGAGATCCACATGCAGCACCGAACGGTCGATAGTCAGCGCCCGTAGCACGGGCAGCGGCTTCAGCTCAGCCCAGGTCGGTGTTTCGAGATAGAAGGCGCGGCCGCCCCAGCCGATCACGAGCCATTCCGCATTCGGATGACCGAGCGGAAAATCCGGCTCGTCGAGGAAGGAAAATGCCGCCCGTGTCTCCTCATCGAGCGGAATGGCAATATCGGTATGAATCGATCCCGATAGGAGGAGAATGCGGTGGATTGCCTCCGCCGACGAAGCCTTGACCGGGGCAATCAGCGGCAGCGGAATGAAGGTTCCGCCCGCTGCCAGAGCTGCGAGCAGGAGCACGATCCGCAACAGCCAGCGCATCCGCCTCAGCACGGAATGACTGGCCTAGAACAGGAAATAGCGCTGCGCCATCGGCAGCACCGTCGCGGGCTCGCAGGTCAGCAGTTCGCCGTTCGCCCTGACTTCATAGGTCTCCGGATCGACTTCGATCTCCGGTGTCAGGTCGTTATGGATCATCGACGCCTTGGAGATGCCGCCGCGCGTATTCTTCACCGCCACGAGTTCCTTTGCGACCCCGAGCCGGCCCTTCAGCCCGGCATCGAGCGAGGCCTGGCTGACGAAGGTGACGGAGGAATTGGTGAGGCTGCGGCCATAGGAGGCGAACATCGGCCGGTAATGCACCGGCTGCGGCGTCGGGATCGAGGCATTCGGATCGCCCATAGGGGCGGCGGCAATCGAGCCGCCGAGCAATACCATGTCGGGCTTCACGCCGAAGAAGGCCGGATTCCAGAGAACGAGGTCGGCACGCTTGCCGATCTCGACCGATCCGATTTCATGGCTAAGGCCATGCGCGATTGCCGGATTGATCGTATATTTGGCGATATAGCGGCGGACGCGGAAATTGTCGTTGTCGCCCTTTTCCTCCTTCAGTCGGCCGCGCTGGCGCTTCATCTTATCGGCCGTCTGCCAGGTGCGGATCGCCACCTCGCCGACGCGGCCCATGGCCTGGCTGTCGGACGAAATGATCGAGAAGGCGCCGATATCGTGCAGGATGTCTTCGGCCGCGATCGTCTCCTTGCGGATCCGGCTTTCGGCAAATGCGATGTCCTCGGGAATCGACGGCGACAGGTGATGGCAGACCATCAGCATGTCGAGATGCTCGGCGATGGTGTTGACCGTATAGGGCCGCGTCGGATTGGTGGACGACGGGATGACGTTCGGCTGCCCACAGATCTTGATGATGTCAGGCGCGTGCCCGCCGCCCGCTCCTTCCGTGTGGAAGGCATGGATGGTGCGGCCCTTGATGGCGCCGATCGTATCCTCGACGAAGCCGCTTTCGTTCAGCGTATCGGTGTGGATCATCACCTGCACGTCATATTCGTCGGCGACCGACAGGCAGCAATCGATGGCGCCAGGCGTCGTGCCCCAGTCCTCATGCAGTTTCAGCGAGGTGGCGCCGGCCAACACCATTTCGGTCAGTGCTCCCGGCAGCGAGGCATTGCCCTTGCCGGCAAAGGCAAGGTTCATCGGGAAGGCGTCCGCCGCTTCGATCATACGCGCCAGATGCCAAGGACCTGGCGTGCAGGTGGTGGCGAGCGTGCCATGCGCCGGCCCCGTGCCGCCGCCGAGCATGCAGGTCATGCCAGACATCAGCGCTTCCTCGATCTGCTGCGGCGCGATGAAATGGATATGGCTATCCATGCCGCCCGCGGTGACGATCTTGCCTTCGGCGGCGATAGCCTCTGTGCCCGGGCCGACGATAATGTTGACGCCCGGCTGCATATCGGGATTGCCGGCCTTGCCGATGGCAACGATGCGCCCACCCTTCAGCCCGATATCGGCTTTATAGATTCCGGAATGATCGACGATCACCGCATTGGTGATGACCGTATCGACCGCGCCGTCCGCCCGTGTCACCTGGCTCTGGCCCATGCCGTCACGGATCACCTTGCCGCCGCCGAACTTCACCTCCTCACCATAAGTGGTGAAATCCTTCTCGATCTCGATGAAGAGCTCCGTATCGGCAAGGCGCACCTTGTCGCCGGTGGTCGGTCCGAACATGCCGGCATAGGCGGCGCGCGAAATCTTGTAGGGCATCTTCTTCTACCTCTGGAGTTCTGAGAAATTGGGAGACTTCGATGCGGCCTTGTCGAAGGTCAGGGTCGTACGACAACCGTTCCGCCTGTTGATTTCGCCAATAAGATGATCGGAAAAGTCGCCGGGATATTGGATGAAACTGCTCAATGAGGCCTCCACGATCATCGGCTCCTGAACCGTTACATCGGACATGTGGAGCAGTCTCGTCATGATGTCGGCGATGACTTCCTTGCTGTATTTCAACTTCTGCCGAAGCACCCAGATCGTCTCGACAATGACCACGTGATTGACGAAGAACGGCTCGCGGCTGCCGACGACAGCGTCCCGAACGAGGGAAAGCTGGTCCGGCGTGTCATCGGAAAGGTCCGTGAGAAAGATCCTGAGCAGGATATTCGTATCAATCCCCAACATTCCCCGATCCCGTCGCCATTGCACCGCGAGCCTCCGCGATCCATTTTTCAATGTCTTCGCTGGAGACCGGCTGGTCGCTCTTGAGCACTCCTATCAAGTCGGCGAGACTCTCCCGTAACACGTGGACTTCGAACACACCTTTGGAATTCGCAACGAAGTCAATGCGATCGCCTGCATGGATATCCAGGGATTTGCGCAACGCTGCGGGCAGTGTGATCTGGTTTTTCGATGTGACCTTTGCCGATGTCGCCATAACAAATCTCCTTACATTCTGCTCAAAATGTAAGGCGCTCTCCCAGTTGCTGCAATATCCGCTCCAAGACGTCGAAGCCGCCCTTCCCAGATATAGCGGTCCACCAGCTGCCGTTCGGCCGCAAACGGATGCCATTCCCAGCCGGCGTGACCAAAGCCGGCCAGCATCACCTCGGCCTCGGCATATTTGTCCAGCACATCGGCGATAACGATCATGCCGCTGCTCGGCACCACATAGGGCGCAGGCGCAAAGGCCGAAAGCGAGGCGTCGACGGCCTCGTGGACCGTCTTGCCGATGACGATATGCGCCTTGCCGGTTTCCGCGCAGAAGGCAGCGAACGCATCCGTATAGTCGTCGCAGAAATCATCGAGATCGGGATGCGAGACGGCAAGCGGCGCCCGCATCGCGGCAAATTTTTCCGGGTCGCGCACGCTCCAGATTTCGCGCGCCGAAACAACACCGGGATGGGCGCGCCACTCGGGTGAGCCGAGCATTGCCTTTGCCGGCCGGCCGGTATTGCAGACCGCGACGGCATCCGTGCGGCTGCCGCCAGTGCCGTAGGAACGGCAATCGTTGAAGCGGATGACGAAATCGGCGGCATCGATGGTGCCTGCCTGTCCTTCCCCAATCTCGCCATTGCCGACGATTACGATCTTTTTGATCACCCTAGTTGCTCATCGTGTCTTCGAGCTGTTTCAGCTCTTTCGTGCGTTTATCCGTCTCTTCGGCCAGACATCCGGCAACCAGCATCGGCTCCATCGTGCCGCCGCGGGCCTGAAAGCCGAAGGCATCGCATTCTGCGTCGCGATAGTCGATCCAGGCGCGCTGCGCCTTGACCAGCGCCCTTTCGGCACCCTTCATGTCGCCGTCGAGATCCTTGTCGATCGCCGCCATGGCGGCGCGTGTCTTCTTATATTGTTCGTTCAGCGCCTTGTCGGCAGCCTCATGGCGCGCTTCTTCGCAGGAGGTCATGTCCGATTGCGTCTGCGGATTCTTGCAATCGACATCCTGCGCGGACACACGGCCGGCCACAAACAGCATCGCCGCCCCGATGAGGCAGATATTCAGACGCAATCACCTCTCCCGTTCTTCTAAAGCTTGCCCATCACGAGCTGGCGGAAGCCGTAAACCTCGCGCTTGCCGGAAAGCGGGATCAGCGTCACCGAACGCGTCTGCCCCGGCTCGAAGCGCACGGCCGTCCCGGCCGGAATATCAAGACGTTTCCCGTGCGCCGCCGCGCGGTCGAAGGAAAGCCCGGCATTGGTCTCGGCAAAATGATAGTGGCTGCCGACCTGCACCGGCCGGTCGCCTGTATTAGAAACTTCCAGCGTCACCGTCGGCGCGCCGGCATTGAGTTCGATGTCGCCGCTTGCGGCAATGATCTCGCCCGGAATCATCTCATTCTCCTTAAGCCGCTCTGGGCGCACAGCCCTCGGCCTTCAGCACGCGTTTCGTCGACGCCGAATGTTTGGCGAGCATGGCGGCCGGCCGGATGGGCCTGGCGACGAGATTGCCGCCGCAATTCGGGCAAGTGCCCTTCAGCACGCCGTCCACGCAATCGGCGCAGAAGGTGCATTCGTAGGTGCAGATCCGCGCCTCAGCGCTCTCCGGCGGCAGATCCTTGTCGCAGCATTCGCAATTGGGTCTCAGTTCCAGCATTTTCTCTCCCTACCGAATCGGTTCATGTACGGTGACGAGCTTGGTTCCGTCGGGAAACGTTGCTTCCACCTGCACGTCGTGGATCATCTCGGCAACGCCCTCCATCACCTGATCACGGCCGATCACATGGGCGCCGGCTTCCATCAGCTCGGCGACGGGACGGCCGTCGCGGGCGCCTTCGACGACGAAGTCGCTGATCAGCGCAATCGCTTCGGGATAGTTCAGCTTGACGCCGCGCTCCAGCCGCCGCCGTGCCACCATCGCCGCCATCGAAATCAGCAGCTTGTCTTTTTCTCTCGGAGTGAGGTTCATTGCTTGCCCATCTGCCTCATGCTTCGCTTCATAGATTCCAGACTTTCGGCACAGGCGCACCGTTGCGCAAGACGGAAATGACCGGGATAAGGATTTTTCTCAGCGTAAAACCGTCGGCTGCGGCAAGGCGAACGACGAGCTTGTCGCTCCAGGCACTCGCGCCGCCCATGATCCCTTCGACGAGCGGCCGCACCTTGCCGAGATAGGCTTCAGCCAGCGGACCGGCATAAAGCAGCGTCGCAAAGGCCACCTGCCCGCCGAGCACGGCCTGACGCGCGGTCAATGCCGCGATACCCTCGGAAAGTCTAAGCTCCTCGGCATGGATCAGCCGGCCCGAGCGGCGGATACGCCAGCGGTCACGAAAGAGCCCAGTCTCCACCGCCTCGCCCATTGCCTTGCGGCCGAGCAGCACCGCTTCGACGGCCAGGAATTCGGCGCTTTCGTCGAGATCGACGTCCAGGCGGCGGAAAAGCGCTGCCCTGTCGAAGAGGATCGTTTCCTGCGGAAGCCAGTCGACGCGCGCTCCAACGCCGACTTCGATGCGGGTCGTCACCTCGGCGGTGCCGGCCGACGCCTTGTAGATCTTTTCGCAGGCCTGGGTGGTAACGTCGATCTTCGTGCCGGCACCGGCAACAACGCTCCAGTCCAGCCGATCGCCGCCGGTCAGCCCGCCCGCGGTGTTGATGATGACGGCTTCCATCGAGGCGTCGAAAGTATCAGGCAAGCGGATCTTCGCCGCGCCCTCCTGATAGAGCTCGCGAATACGAGTGCGCCCATCGAGCAGCCTTGCCGCCAGATGCCCCCGTCCCTCCGCTCTTTGCGGTCTGGTACTCACTGCCGCACTCGTCATGTCGTCCTTTCAATCGCGCCACCGCTTTCCATTCACGCGCGCGAATGACGGAAAGCAAGCAATTCCCATGCCGCCCGACAAGGGCTGCGGTCCGCGCAGAAGAGATCAACGAGCCGTCGTTCTCTCTGCCGCAAATTGCGGCATTTGCCGGTCAGACGGTCAGATGGCGGCGAGCCTCCTGCGTATCCAGCGTTTCGGCAAGCCCTTCATGCACGATCTCGCCGCGGTCCATGATGTAGACATAGTCGGCAAGCTCCCGGCAGAAATCCAGATATTGCTCGACAAGCAGGATCGCCATGCCTGTGGAATCGCGGAGATAGCGGATCGCCCGGCCGATATCTTTGATGATCGACGGCTGAATGCCCTCGGTCGGCTCGTCGAGCACGAGAATTTTCGGCCGCGTCACCATGGCGCGCCCGATTGCCAGCTGCTGCTGCTGCCCGCCGGAAAGATCGCCGCCGCGCCGTGACAACATCGATTTCAGCACCGGGAAGAGACTGAAGATATCGTCGGGAATGTTGCGGTCGCGGCGGCCAAGCGGAGCGAAGCCGGTTTCGAGATTTTCCTTGACGGTAAGCAGCGGAAAGATTTCACGCCCCTGCGGCACATAGCCGATGCCCTGCTTGGCGCGGGCAAAGGGCGGCAGGCCGTTCAGTTTTGTATCGTTGAAGGTGACGGTGCCGGCCGACAGCGGATGCTGGCCGGTGACGGCGCGCAGCAGCGAACTCTTGCCGACGCCGTTGCGCCCCAGCACGCAGGTGATCTTGCCCATCTCCGCCTTGATGGAGATGCCGCGCAGCGCCTGCGCCGCGCCATAATGCAGATTTGCGTTCTCGACTGTCAGCATCCGTTCACCCATTCCCCATCAGTTCATCAGACTGCGCCTCAGCGTCTGCAGGGCGTAGTCCTGTTCTTTCGTTCTCTCGCCGCCGGTCTCGGCCACGTCCTCGGCAATGCCGATCAATTGCTGGCGCTCCTGCATGTCGAGCGCCTTTAACCAGAGATCCCGGAACCGGCGGATCGGATCTTCCGGACTGGTGACGTTCTTGGAAGCCCACTCGCCGAAAACCAACACCTCCTCCAGGTCGCCCGGCCGGATGATGCCTTTCATGCGGCTGCGGATAACATCCTTCGCCGCGTCGACATACATCGGCTTCTCCTTGGCAAGGCAGAAGAAAAAGGCCACCGCCGCAATCGCCGGATCGGCAATCGAGGCCAGCGGCGCTACCTCGGCCTGCTTGCGAAACTTCCTGCGCTTATAAGCGCCCCGCATGCGCTCGACGGAATCGATGATCTCGTTTCCCGCCTCGCGCACCATTTTAAAACGCCAATACCAGATGACCGCGCCGCTGAGCGCCGCGACCAGAATACCGAGAAAAGCCATGATGAAACCCCACAGTAAACCCCGCTCGTTTTAGAGCGTCTTCCATTGTCAGGTTCAAGCCTGGAAGTTGCATTCCTCACCTTCCTAGATAATTCTCGATCACCTTCGGATCCGAACTGACGAAATCGATCGATCCCTCCGCCAGCACCGATCCTTCCGCAAGGCAGGTCACCTTGACGCCGAGGTCGCGGATGAAGCCCATGTCGTGCTCAACGACGACGACCGACCGGGTCTTGGCGATATTCTTGAGCAGAATCGCCGTTTCCGCTGTCTCCGCATCCGTCATGCCGGCGACCGGCTCGTCGACGAGCAGCAGCTTCGGCTCCTGGGCAAGCAACATGCCGATCTCCAGCCATTGCTTCTGCCCGTGCGATAGATTGGCAGCCAGTTCGTCGCGGCGGTGGGTCAGCCGCACGGTTTCGAGAATCTCATCGATGCGCGTCCTGTCTTCGCTCGAAAGTCGATAGAACAGCGTCGAGAAGACGGAGCGGCGGCGGTTCAGCGCCAGTTCCAGATTGTCCCAGACTGTATGGCTTTCGAAGACCGTCGGCTTCTGGAACTTGCGGCCGATGCCGAGCTGAGCGATGTCGGCCTCATCCTTCTTGGTGAGGTCGACGGTCCCGTTGAAGAAAACCTCGCCCTCATCAGGCCTGGTCTTGCCGGTGATGATATCCATCATCGTCGTCTTGCCGGCGCCGTTCGGGCCAATAATGGCGCGAAGCTCGCCGGGCTCGATGACGATCGAGAGCGAATTCAGCGCCTTGAAGCCGTCGAAGGAAACGGAGACGCCGCTGAGATAGAGCACGCTGTTGGGTTTGACGTCGGGAATCATGGGCGCTCACTCCGCTGCCTGGATTTTCGCTTCGATGTCATCTTCCTCTGCCGCCGGGGGTACAGCGTCGGTGACGGCCTTCCGTTTGCCGAGTTGGTGCGCGATGGTGCCGACGATGCCCTTCGGCAGGAACAGCGTAACGGCGACGAAGAGACCGCCGAGCGCAAACAGCCAGAACTCGGGGAAGAGACCGGTGAAAATCGTCTTGCCGCCATTGACGAGGATCGCCCCGATGATCGGCCCGATCAGCGTTCCCCGCCCGCCGACCGCCGTCCAGATGACGACTTCGATGGAGTTTGCGGGCGCGAATTCGCCGGGATTGATGATGCCGACCTGCGGCACGTAGAGCGCGCCGGCAATGCCCGCCATCATCGCCGAGACGACGAAGGTGAAGAGCTTGAAATGCTCGACGCGGTAGCCGAGGAAGCGTGTGCGGCTTTCGGCGTCGCGTACGCCGACGAGCACCTTGCCGAACTTTGAGCGGACGATTGCCGAGGCGATCGTCAGCGATAGCGCCAGAAAGATCGCGGTCGCGGCGAAGAGGCTGGCGCGCGTGCCGTCTGCCTGGATGTTGAAGCCGAGGATGTCCTTGAAATCGGTCATGCCGTTATTGCCGCCGAAACCCATGTCGTTGCGGAAGAAGGCAAGCAGCAGCGCATAAGTCATCGCCTGGGTGATGATCGAGAGGTAGACGCCGTTGACGCGCGAGCGGAAAGCGAACCAGCCGAAGACGAAGGCGAGCAAACCAGGCACGAGGAGCACCATCAGCGCCGCGAACCAGAACTGGTCGAAGCCGTACCAGAACCAGGGCAGTTCCTTCCAGTTCAGGAACACCATGAAGTCGGGAAGGATCGGATCGCCGTAGACGCCGCGCGAGCCGATCTGGCGCATCAGATACATGCCCATCGCATAACCGCCGAGCGCGAAGAAGGCGCCGTGGCCGAGCGAAAGGATGCCGCAGAAGCCCCAGACGAGATCGAGCGCCAGCGCCAGCAGCGCATAGGTCAGATACTTGCCAAACAGCGCCATGATGTAGGTCGGGACGTGAAGCGGATGGGTTGGCCCGGTGGCGAGGTTCAGCACCGGCACGAGAATGGCGACCGCCAGCAGCAGGGCGACGGCGATTGTGATCCTGCGATCGAGCGATCGGAGAAGGAAGGCCGTTATCATGCTTCCACCGCCCTTCCTTTGAGTGCGAAGAGCCCGCGCGGACGCTTCTGGATGAACAGAATGATGAGGACGAGCACCAGGATTTTGCCGAGCACGGCGCCGGCGAAGGGCTCAAGGAACTTGTTGACGACGCCGAGCGACAGGGCGCCGACCAGCGTGCCCCAGAGATTGCCGACCCCGCCGAATACGACGACCATGAAGCTGTCGATGATGTAGTTCTGGCCGAGGTTCGGCGAGACGTTATCGATCTGCGAGAGCGCCACACCGGCCATGCCGGCGATGCCGGAGCCGAGCGCGAAGGTGAAGGCATCGACCCAGCCGGTGCGGATGCCCATGGAGGAAGCCATGCGCCGGTTCTGCGTCACCGCCCGCATCTGCAGCCCGAAGGCGGAGCGCTTGAGCAGCATCAGGAGCGTCAGGAATACCACCACAGAGAAGGCGATGATCCAGAGCCGGTTCCAGGTGATGACCAGCCCGCCGAAATCGAAGGCACCGGACATCCAGCTCGGATTGCGGACCTCGCGGTTGGTCGGGCCGAAATAGCTGCGGATCGCCTGCTGCAGGATCAGCGACACGCCCCAGGTGGCAAGCAGGGTCTCCAGCGGGCGGCCGTAGAGATAGCGGATCACCGAACGTTCGATGACGAGACCGACCAGACCGGTGAAGAGGAAGGCAGCCGGCACCGCGAAGGCCAGTGAATAATCGGCAAGCGAGGGGAAGGCCGAGGCGATCGTTTCCTGCACGACATAGGTCGTATAGGCGCCGATCATCACCATCTCGCCATGCGCCATGTTGATGACACCCATGACGCCGAAGGTGATGGCAAGGCCGATAGCGGCCAAGAGCAGCACCGAGCCGAGCGACAGGCCGTACCAGACGTTCTGGACGACGTCCCAGAGCGCCAGGTCACGGTTGATCGAATTGATCTCCGTCTGGATCGCGGGCTTCAGATCGTCGGGCGCATTCGCCATCGCCGTCGTCAGGATCGTCAGCGCATCGCGGCCGCCGCGGGCGGCGATCATATCGATGGCAGCCCGCTTCTCCTCGAGACCGGCATCGCTCTTCAGCACCATCACGGCCCGCGCCGCTTCCATCGTGTTTTTGATCTCGCCATCCTTCTCGGCTGAAAGAGCCGAATTCAGGAGTTCGAGATTGGCAGGATCGGCATCCCTAAGCATGCCCTCGGCCGCAGCGAGCCGCGCCGAGCGATCCGGGCTCAGGAGCGTCAGCTGGCTCATCATCGTCGTGATCGTGGTGCGCAGTGCATTGTTGATCTTGACCTTCGACATCAAGTCGGGATCGACATCGGCAACCGCCTCGCCGGTGATCGGATCGGAATAGGTGGGCTCATCCTCCGTCCCGCCCTGCACGAGCACGGGACCGCCCTCCAAATTGACGTAGAGTTGGCCGTCGCTCAGCTGCTGCAGGATCTGGCTGACATGCGTATCCCCGGAAGCGGCAAGCGCCCGGATGGCCGCGTCGCGCTCGGGAAAGCCGCCGACGCCGAGCGCATCGACGAGAGCGTGCACGTCGTCCTCGGCGCGAAGGCCGGTCCCAGAAAGCGTCAGGCCCGAAAGCATCAGACAAAATGTCAGAAGGAGAATCTGGATGGCGCGAAACATCGGCTCTCTCGCCTTGAGTGTCGTCGGCCTTGCGGCGCAGCGGTAAAGATGGAGCTTCCGCCCGGATCGGCTCCGGACGGAAGTCTTCAGGCTATCAGCGGATGGGTCTCCTCAGGAGCCCTTGCCGCCGCACTTGCCGGTGGCAACGTTGAAGTTGCCGCAGTTCAACGGCTTGCGCCAATCAGAGATCAGGTCCTTGGAGTCCGGCAGATAGTCCGACCATTCGTCGCCGACGACAGCGGGCGTTTGCTGGACGATTTCGAACTGGCCGTTGGCCTGGATTTCACCAATCAGCACCGGCTTGGTGATGTGGTGGTTGGGCATGACGGTGGCATAGCCGCCGGAGAGGTTCGGAACGGTGACGCCGATGATGTTATCGAGAACGGCATCGGTATTGGTGGTGCCGGCGGCCTCGACGGCCTTCACCCAGGCGTTGAAGCCGATATAGGCGGCCTCCATCGGATCGTTCGTCACACGCTTGTCGTTCTTTGTGAAGGCGTGCCATTCCTTGATGAACTTCTTGTTGGCGGGGCTTTCCACCGACTCGAAGTAGTTCCAGGCAGCGAGATGGCCGACGAGCGGCTTGGTGTCGAGGCCGGCAAGCTCTTCTTCGCCGACCGAGAAGGCGACAACCGGAATGTCGGTCGCCTTGATGCCCTGGTTGCCGAGCTCCTTGTAGAACGGCACATTGGCGTCACCATTGATCGTGGAGACCACGGCGGTCTTCTTGCCGGCAGAGCCGAATTCCTTGATCTTGGCGACCTCGGTCTGCCAGTCGGAGAACCCGAACGGCGTGTAGTTGACGAGAATGTCTTCCTTCGGAATGCCCTTGGATTCGAGATAGGCTGCCAGGATCTTGTTGGTCGTGCGCGGGTAGACATAGTCGGTGCCTTCGAGCACGAAGCGCTTCACGCCTTCGGTCTTCATCAGATAGTCGACAGCCGGGATCGCCTGCTGGTTCGGAGCCGCACCCGTGTAGAAGATGTTGCGCGAGGATTCCTCGCCTTCATACTGCACAGGGTAGAAGAGCAGCGAGTTCAGCTCTTCGAAAACCGGCAGCACCGACTTGCGCGAGGACGAAGTCCAGCAACCGAAGACCGCGGCGACCTTGTCCTTTTCGATCAGCTCACGCGCCTTTTCGGCAAAGAGCGGCCAATCGGACGCCGGATCGACGACGACAGCTTCGAGCTTCTTGCCGAGAAGGCCGCCCTTCTTGTTCTGCTCGTCGATGAGCATCAGCATGGCGTCTTTCAGCGTGGTTTCGGAAATTGCCATCGTGCCCGAGAGCGAATGCAGCACGCCGACCTTGATCGTATCGTCGGCGGCAATCGCGCTGCTGAAGGCAGCCGACGCTGTCATGATGGCGCCGAGCGCGGCACCCGTAATCGTGGATTTGAGATTCATATGGTTGATCCCCTCTCTTGTTCCGCAACAGGCCGGAAACGGAATTAACTGTTGCCGAGAGGACTATCGGGTGCTGCAGCGCAAAAACACATACGCAAAATGACGTAGGCGCAGGGGTCGAATGCACAGTCATGACGAGGAGGGCATCCCCGCCGCAGGGGTGCCCGGTCGGTTCGATATTAGCCGTCGATCGTCAAGGTGACCGAACTCGGGCCGTAAGACAGGGTCGCCCTGTGGCCGGAGATGGTGAACTTGCCGAAGGTGCCGGTAATGGCGGCAGCCTTCAGGATTTCGATCTTCGTTCCCGGCGCCGGCGCAAAGCCATGGGCGAGCGCCACGTCAAGATCGCCAGCAAGCGCCGCCTTGCCTGCAACGACCAGCGTGCCGGCGCCATTCGCGCCGAGCGTCGGCTTCGCCGTCGCACTGGCGAGCTGCTGATAGTCGCCGCCCACGGCTAAGGGCCTGTCGGCGGCCACAATGAGCGAACCGCCATTGACCATCAACCCGCCGGCGCCGAGGGCCGAGGGAGAGCCGGCAACCAGCACGCCCTCTTCCAGCACGGTGCCGCCGGCATAGCTGTTGGCGCCGGAAAGACCGAGAATGCCGCTGCCGCGCTTCACCAGTCTGCCCTTGCCGCCGATGTCGTTGCGCCAGGTATCGATCGCATTGAAGCCGCCCTTTGCCGCATCCATCGTCACGGTCACGTCCTGTTCGAAGGCGCCGTAACCGTCGGCGGCGGCAAACAGGTTGAGGCGGCCGTAGCCTTCCGCGTCGTCGAGCAGCGGATAGCCCGAGGCGATTTCCGTTGTACCAAGCACCTCGCGGCGCTGTTCACCATCAAGATAGGGCAGACGGGTTTCCAGAAGCGCTTCGGCGCCCTCCGGCACGCGGGCCGGCTGATCGGTCGCATGGATCGTCGGCAGCCCATAGCTCAGGCGCTGCAGCACATAGGCACGATTGGCTTCGTGATCGGCGAAACGGTCCGCCGAAAGCGGCGCCGCATGGGCGGCGACTTCGAGCGCGCCCGCATCCGCAACACCCGACTTGGCGATCAGCCATGACTGCGCCTGGGCGTAGGCAGCGCTCTTCAGCGCTGAATTGTCGGACTTGTTCAGGTTATAGACGACAGTGGCGGTGCCGAGCATGCGGCCGCCCATCACGTCGAGCGGAGAGTGCATGCCTGCAAGGATGCGGTCTTCACCCATTTCGCTGGCGCGGGCGATCATTTCCTGGAATCGCTGTGGCACCAAATAGGCCATGGCGAGCGCATCCCGCCAGGCTTCCGCCGTATGTCCGCTGGGGAAGCCACCGTCCTCGACCGGCTTGCTGCTTTTGGCGGGCTCGAGTGTCGGGACGACCGAGACGTCCGGGCTCCAGCGATAGGGACGGGCATATTTGAAATAGCGCTTGGCGGGCTCCGTCGAGCCATCGGCGCTTGCGGCATTGATGAAGTCTATGGCGAGCCCCATGTCCGGGTTGGCGTCGGTCTTGTTTTCCGTATCCGCTTTGCTGCCGGCGCCGCGATTGTTGCCCTTGTCGTCATATTTGACCGTCGTCGCGTCGGCCGCCACCTCAGTGATCGTGGTGATCTGCTTGGAACCGGCCTTCCAGGCATCCGTCAGCGGACCGAGACCATCGACGATGCTGGCATTCTTGCCGCGCCGATCGTCAAGATAGGCGGCCACCGCCTGCTCGGCCGTTCGCGCCTGCGTCGCCTTCACGACATAGCCGATATTAGCATCATGGACTGGCCTGTTGACGATCTGGCCGTCGGTCTTGCTGAAGGGAATGCCGTCCCAATCTGTCTTGGCGACTGCAGGGCAATTGTCCTTGGCTGCGGCTTCCACACCGGCATCGACGAAAGGCGTGCGCGGGGTCCAGACTTCGAGGAAGCCGGAGAGAAGATGGACGGCGGCGTTGGTGTCGGCCGTCGAGAAGCAAGCGTCACCGCGCTTGTTGGTGTTTCCGGTCTCGGCATAGGGCGCTTTCGCGCTTGTGGCTTGCTCTGCCGCGGCAAGCGAGGGCACGACCGAAAGAAGGCTGACGAGAGCGGTGCTCAGGCGGCAAAGTTTTGAAACAGACATGAGTATACCCGAAATGGTTTAACGAGTGGCGGTAGGGTTAGAGCGGATATGTGACAGAGCCGTTTCAAAAATATGACTGTTCTGCAAATCCGCCAGTGCTCACCCCTTGCCTTTCCCGTCCATCCCGCCAAAACTGCCGTGGAAACGATGAGCCCAACGAGAGTGCCGGAAAGAGGGCATGACAGCGCGCCAACGCATCATTCCGGTGAGACGCGAATATAATCGCTGGGTCGCCAACCAGACGCTTGAAGACTATGCGCTGCGCTTCACCGCAAAGAGCGCCCGCCATTTTTCGTCTGAGCGCATCTCGCAGACGGCAATCGGCGCGATCTCCTTCCTGGCGCTCGAAGCGATCGGCGGGGCGATCACCCTCTCCTACGGCACCACCAACGCCTTCTACGCCATCATCGTCGCCTCGATCGTCATGCTGGCAATCGGCCTGCCGATCAGCCGCTACGCCATCCGCCACGGCGTCGACATCGATCTTCTGACGCGCGGCGCCGGCTTCGGCTACATCGGCTCGACCATCACCTCGCTGATCTATGCGAGCTTCACCTTCATGCTGTTTGCGATAGAGGCCTCGATCATGTCCGGGGCCCTGGAGCTCACCCTCGGCATTCCGCTATGGATCGGCTACATCATCAGCGCCGTCATGGTGATCCCGCTAGTGACGCACGGCGTGCGGCTGATCAGCAAGTTCCAGCTGATCACCCAGCCCTTCTGGATCGTGCTGAACATCCTGCCCTTCATCTTCATCGCCTTCATGGACTGGGAGAAATTCGATCTCTGGCGCGCCTTTTCCGGCATCCGCCACGCTTCCGGCCCGCCCGGTACCATCGCCGACTTCGATCTGGTGGAGTTCGGCGCCGCCTCCGCCGTCATTCTGGCGCTGATGTCGCAGATCGGCGAGCAGGCCGATTTCCTCCGCTTCCTGCCGCCGGCGCTGCAGCGCAAATGGCGCCATCGCCTAGCCGTCTTCCTTGCCGGACCCGGCTGGGTTATCATCGGCGCGCCGAAGCTGCTTGCCGGCTCCTTCCTGGTCGTGCTCACCTTCACTTCCGGCGTTCCCCTGGACCGCGCCGCCGATCCCGCGCAGATGTACCTCACCGCCTTCGGCTACATGGTTCCCTGGCACAATGCTGCGCTGCTGCTTATGGCCGCCTTCGTTGTCGTCTCGCAGCTCAAGATCAACGTGATGAACGCCTATGCCGGCTCGCTCGCCTGGTCGAATTTCTTCTCCCGGCTGACCCACAGCCATCCCGGCCGCGTTATTTGGCTTGTCTTCAATGTTGCGATCGCCCTGCTGTTGATGGAACTCGGCATCTACCGGCTGCTGGAGGAGACGCTCGGCATCTTCTCGATCATCGCGATGGCTTGGCTCTGCACGATCTCCGCCGATCTCTTCATCAACAAGCCGCTGGGGCTCGCGCCTGCCGGCATCGAGTTCAAGCGCGCCCATCTCTACGACATCAACCCGGTCGGCCTCGGCGCCATGACGCTGTCGGCGACGATATCGCTGATCGCGCACTTCGGCGCTTTCGGCGAGATGGCCGCGTCGCTTGCTCCCTATATCACCCTCGTCATCGCGCTGGCTGCCTCGCCTGCCATTGCCTGGGCGACGAGGGGCAAGTTCTATCTCGCCCGCAAGCCGCGCCAGAGCTGGAAGAATCTGACAAGCATCACCTGCTCTGTCTGCGAGCATCCTTTCGAGCCGGAGGATATGGCCTGGTGCCCGGCCTATGCAGCCCCGATCTGCTCGCTCTGCTGTTCGCTCGACAGCCGCTGCCACGACATGTGCAAGCCGGCCGCGCGTTTCAACGCCCAGGTCGGAACCGTCGCGAGGACGCTGCTGCCGGAGAGCGTTCTGGGCAAGCTGACGACACGCCTTGGCCGCTACGGCATCGCCGTGGCGCTGGCGCTGACCGCCATCGGCGCGATCCTGGCGATGATCGCCCATCAGGTCGCCTCCGCCTCGCCGGAGACGGCAGAGGTGGTCAATCGCACCATTCTGATCGTCTTCTTCGTCTTCTCGGTGATATCAGGCGTCGTCTGCTGGTTCTATGTGCTCGCCCATGATAGTCGCGTCGTCGCCGAGGAGGAATCCTCGCGCCAGAACACGCTGCTGCTCAAAGAAATCGCCGCCCACAAGAAAACCGATGCGGCCCTTCAGAACGCCAAGGAGACGGCCGAGGCCGCCAACCGCGCCAAGAGCCGCTATGTCGTCGGCCTCAGCCACGAGCTGCGCACACCTTTGAACGCCGTGCTCGGCTATGCCCAGATCCTCGAACGCGACGAAACGATCCCGGCGCCGCGCCAATCCGCGATCAAGGTCATCCGCCGCAGCGCCGAACATCTCTCGGGGCTGATCGACGGCCTGCTCGATATTTCGAAGATCGAGGCCGGCCGCCTGCAGGTCTATTCCAACGAGATCAATATCCATGACTTCCTCGACCAGATCGTCGAGCTGTTCCGCCCGCAGGCGCAGGCCAAGGGACTTGTCTTTCTACATGACCGTTCGCCTGTTTTGCCGCAATTCGTCCGCACCGACGAAAAGCGCCTGCGCCAGATCCTCGTCAACCTGCTCTCCAATGCCATCAAGTTCACCGACGAAGGCAGCGTCGCCTTCGATGTCGCCTATCGCAGCCAGGTCGCGACCTTCACCGTCACCGATACCGGCCGCGGCATTGCCGAAAAAGACCTGACACGCATCTACGAACCTTTCCAGCGGGGCGAGGCAGACAGCGTGCGGCCGATGCCTGGCCTCGGCCTCGGCCTCACCATCACCCGGCTTCTGACCAACACGCTCGGCGGCGAGATTGCGGTATCCAGCGTCAAGGACGAAGGTTCGACATTCCGTGTGCGGCTCATGCTCTCCGCCGTCATGCGCGCCGCCGCGCCGCCGCAGGAAAAACGCATCGTCGGTTACGACGGTCCGCGCCGCACCATCGTCGTCGTCGACGATAACGAGGATCACCGCGAGATGATGCGTGAAATCCTGGCGCCGCTCGATTTCATCGTGCTGACGGCGGCAGGCGGCGCCGAATGCCTGACACTGATCGACGGCATCCAGCCCGATCTGTTCCTCGTCGATATACTGATGCCCGGCATGAGCGGCTGGCAGCTTGTCTCGCGTCTGCGTGAGGCCGGTCAGACGGCACCGATGCTGATGCTTTCGGCCAATATTGGCGATGCGGCGGTTCTGAGCGACAGCGACGACAGCCATAATGACGCCATCGGCAAGCCGGTTGACATTCGCCAACTGCGTGACAAGCTTGCCCTGCATCTCGGCCTGAATTGGGTCTATGCCGATGACGCGCCCGCCGCTCCTGCAACGATCGAGGCGCAGCTGCTAGGTCCGGGTGCAGCCCATGTGCAGGAATTGCTACGACTCGGCGAGATCGGTTACATCAAGGGCATCGAAGCCAAGCTTTCGGACCTTGCCAAGGTGGAGGCAAATCGGCCATTCACGGAGGCTCTTCGACCCTATGTGGCCGCCTTCGATCTGGCCGGCTTCATGTCCTTCCTGCACGACTTCGACGAAAAGGTGGAATCCATTGGCTGAGCCGGCCCTCCCCCGCGACATCGTTCTGCTGGTTGACGACTCGCCGGAGGCACTCGGTTTCCTGACGGATGCGCTCGAACAGTCCGGCTTCTCCGTTCTCATCGCCACCTCGGGCACGGCAGCGCTTGGCATCGTCGAGCGCATCACGCCTGATCTGATCCTGCTCGACGCTGTGATGCCTGTGATGGATGGCTTTGAGACCTGCCGCAGGCTGAAGGCAAATGCCGCCGTCGGCCAGGTGCCGGTGATTTTCATGACCGGCCTGACGGAGACCGAGCATGTCGTGCACGCGTTGGAATCCGGCGGCGTCGATTACCTCACCAAACCGATCAACATCGACGAACTGCGCGCCCGCATCCGCGTCCATCTGCGCAATGCCCGCTCGGCCCAGAGCGCCCGCGTTGCGCTGGACGCTGCCGGCCGTCACCTGCTGGCGGTCAAGGGCGATGGTGCGATCCACTGGTCGACGCCGCAGGCAACGCGGCTCGTCAATGCCGCCATGGGCAGTGACGACGGCATTGAGATCGTCGTCCGTCATATTGCCGGCTGGATGCGCGACCGCGCAGGCGCGGGACGAGACGGCATCATCTCAATCACCCATGCCGGCCAGGCAGCGCTGCAGCTTGCCTTCCTTGGCGCGATCGGCCCGGATGAATATCTCTTCCGCCTCACCGCCGCCAGCCACCGTAGCGACGACGAGATGCTGCGCCAACGTTTTTCGCTCACCCAACGAGAATCCGAAGTGCTGCTCTGGATCGCCAAGGGCAAGGCCAACCGTGACATCGGCGAAATACTGGGTTTGTCGGCGCGCACCGTGAATAAGCACCTCGAACAGATCTACGTGAAACTCGGGGTAGAGAACCGCGCATCGGCCGCCGTGAAGGCGACTCATGTGCTGCATGAGATGTGATGGATAGCGGAAGGCGTTCCGTGGATCACGTCTCCTCCACCGCACCGCTGACAGGCGGCGACAGTACCACTTTCTCAATCCGGCCAAGCCAGCGCCGCTTCACCGGCTGACCGCCCGGTGGATGAAGCGCCGCCAAAAAAGAAGCCCGGTGAACCGGGCTTCAATGATCATATTCCTAGAGAGGAAGCTAAGCTTACTTGGTCTCCTGCGGGACGTAGGTGTATTTGCCGTCCGCGCCCTTCTTCCATTCGTACATGATGTAGCCAGGAATCTTCGGGTCGCCCTTTTCGTCGAACGAAATGTCGCCGAGCACCGTCGGGAACGGACCCTTTTCCTTCATGGCCGTGGCGACGGCTTCAGGGTCCACCGAACCGGCAGCCTTGGCAGCGCCGGCAATCGCCTGCATCGCAGCGTAGGAGTAGAGCGTATAGGCTTCCGGGTTGAAACCAGCAGCCTTAAACTTTTCGACGAGCTCCTTGTTCGCCGGGTTCAGCGTCGGATCGGGGCCGAAGGTGTTCAGGGTACCGGCGACAGCGTCACCAGCGATCGAGGCCAGCTCGTTCGAAACGATGCCGTCACCGGAAACCAGCGTTGCCTTCAGGCCCTGGTCTGCGGCCTGACGGATGATGAGACCGGCTTCGGTGTGCAGACCGCCCCAATAGATGATCGAGACGCCGGCTTCCTTCATCTTGGCGATGAGGGCCGAGAAGTCCTTGTCGCCGACGTTGATGCCTTCGTACATGACTTCCGTCAGGCCGGCGGCATTCATCGCCTTCTTGGTTTCGTCTGCAAGGCCCTGACCGTATGGGGTCTTGTCGTGAATGACGGCGATCTTGGCGTCCTTGAAGTGGTCGGCGAGATACTTGCCGGCGATGGCGCCCTGCTGGTCGTCACGGCCGCAGGTGCGGAACGTGTTCCAGAGGCCCCGTTCCGTGAACTTCGGGTTCGTAGCGGCCGGGGTGATTTCGAGGATGCCGTTTTCGGCATAGACTTCCGAAGCCGGGATTGAAACGCCCGAGTTGAAGTGGCCGATGACGAACTTGACGCCGTCGGCAACGAATTTATTGGCGACCGAAATGCCCTGCTTCGGGTCGGAAACGTCGTCGCCGAGCTCGATCTTGATCTGCTCGCCATTGATGCCGCCAGCAGCGTTGATGTCGGCGGCTGCCTGCTCGGCACCCTTCTGAAGCTGAGCGCCGAAAGCGGCGTTCGGGCCGGTCAGCGGACCAGCGACAGCGATGAGGACGTCGGCCCAAGCGTTGCCGCTGAAGGCGACCATCGCCGTCAGAGCCACTGCCGACAGAAGAGACTTCTTCATATTGTTACTCCCAATTTTTGGGCGGGTTCCGGTCCAAGGCCCGACGCATTACCCACCATAGACTGCGCCAGGAAAGCTGTTCCGCTCTGAAGGCAATTCATGCCTAGTTTCAACGGACTGTCAATGTTTGTCCTTCCACGAAAACGCGGAAGTTTTTTCGTACAGCCAGTAATAGTTGTTGACCATCTGATTGGTACGGCGAAAGCGAAAGCCCGCCGTCGAGAAGACAAGCAAGGTCACGAAGTCGATGCCATAGTAGAGGGCGCTGAGCATCGGCCCATTGAACAGGGCGTGGTGTAGAAACTGCATCGCCCAGGCAAGGAGGAAGGTGTACACGACGGCCAGCGGATAATTGTTCCAGCCGTCAGCAACCGCCTTGCCGGCTCGCCAGGCCGTCCAGAAGCCGATCAGAACCACGAGAGCGCGAATGACGACGCGAACGCCGTCGTCACTTTCGAAGAAAAGTCCCTGCATGTTAAACTCTCCCTTCGACTAGTGTCTTCCGCCTTCGAGATAGGCGGCGCGGACTTCCGGATTGGCGAGCAGTTCCTTGCCGGAGCCGCTCATCGTCACCTTGCCGTTCACCATCACATAAGCGCGGTGCGAAAGCCTCAGTGCCGCGAATGCGTTCTGCTCGACGAGGAACACTGTGAGACCTTCCTGCTCGTTGAGCTTCCGGATCGCTTCGAAAATCCCCTTAACGATCAGCGGCGCCAGACCGAGCGAAGGTTCGTCGAGCAGCAAGAGCTTCGGACGCGCCATCAGCGCGCGGCCGATCGACAGCATCTGCTGCTCGCCGCCCGAAAGCGTGCCGCCGCGCTGGGCATGGCGTTCCTTGAGACGCGGGAAGAGCGTGAAGATCTTCTCGACGTCCTCAGCAAAATATTTGAGATTGTCGAGACCCGCGCCCATCTGGAGGTTTTCCATGACCGTCATGCGCGGGAAGATGCGACGCCCTTCCGGCGACTGCGCGATGCGCAGGCGTGCGATTTCATGGGTCGGCATACGGGTGATCTCGCGACCCTCGAAAACGACCGATCCCTTACGGGCCTGGGGGCTGCCGCAGATCGTCATCATCAGTGTCGACTTTCCGGCGCCATTCGCGCCGATCAGACTGACGATCTCGCCCTTGTTGACCTCGACATCGATGCCGGCCAGCGCGCGGATATTGCCGTAATAAGTTTCGACGCCATTCACCTGAAGAAGCGGTTGACCCGTCATGACTGCATCGCCCATCAGTTTGCGCCTCCTTCGAGCTGCTCGACGGTTGCGATCACCTCTTCCACTTCTTCATCCTCGACGCCGAGATAGGCCGCAATGACCTTTGGATCGTGCTTCACATGATCCGGCGTGCCGTCGGAAATCTTCTGGCCATATTCGAGGACGACGACGTGATCGGAGATTTCCATAACCACAGACATGTCATGCTCGATAAGGAGAATGGAGGTTCCGGTATCGGCGCGAATGCCCTGCAGAAGCTCGTTGAGCTTAGCGGATTCGCGTGGGTTGAGGCCTGCGGCCGGTTCGTCCAGGCAGAGCAATTCCGGGCCCGTGCACATTGCACGGGCGATCTCGAGACGGCGCTGGGCGCCGTAAGGCAGATCGCCTGCCGGATCGTCTGCACGCTCGATCAGATCGGCCTTTTCAAGCCAATGACGCGCCAACTCTACGGCTGCGGCGGCTTCTCGCCGATAAGGGCCGATGCCGATGAGGCCGAGAATGGTATAGCCCGACGCCTGCATCAGCTTGTTGTGCTGGGCGACGAGCAGATTTTCCAGAACCGTCAAGCCGGAAAACAGCCGGATGTTCTGGAAGGTGCGCGCCACCTTGGCTTCCTTGGTGATACGAAAGTCCGGGAGACGCTCCAGCAGGTACTGCTTGCCGCTTCTCTGATTAAGCGTGATCATCCCCATTGTCGGCTTATAGAAGCCGGTGATGCAGTTGAAGACGGTGGTCTTGCCGGCGCCGTTCGGACCGATCAACGCGGTGATGTCGCCGCGCTTGGCCTCGAAGGAGAAGTCGTTGATGGCCATCAGGCCGCCGAACTTCATCGACAGGTGCTCGACCTTGAGAAGCGTATCGCTCGACATCGTATTGGTGACGGGGCTCATCAACCGTGGCCCTCCTTGGTGAAGCTTCCGGATACAGCCTTGCGTGTCTTGAGGAAGGCGGTTGGTTCACGCGATCCGACGAAACCGCGCGGTTTGAACAGCATGACGACCACCATTGCGAGACCGAAGAGCAGCATGCGGTAGAGTTCCGGCGTGAAGTCGGGCCCGAAGACCGCTTTCAGGAAATCCATTTCGCGCAACGCTTCGGTACCGCCCACCATGACGATCGCGGCGATCGCAATGCCGGTCAGCGAGCCCATGCCGCCGAGAACGACGATGGCGAGAACGACGGCCGATTCCAGGAAGATGAAGGATTCCGGCGAGACGAAGCCCTGGCGAGCGGCGAAGAACGAACCCGCGAAGCCGCCGAACATGGCTCCGGTCGCGAACGCCGTCAGCTTGGTCGTCACCGTATTGATGCCGAGCGAACGACAAGCGATCTCGTCTTCACGCAGCGCTTCCCAGGCACGCCCGATCGGCATGCGCCGCAGGCGGATGGTGACGTAAGCCGTCAACATGCACAGCGCCAGGATCAGGTAGAAGAGGAAAATCTTGTAGTAGGCGGAAGACATCGGCAGGTGAAAGAGCTTGGCAAAGCCGCCGGCCGTCGCATCGAAGGGAATGCCGAAGAGCGTCGCCTTTGGAATGCTTGAGATACCGAAGGTTCCCTTGGTCACATCGGTCCAGTTGATCAGCACGAGGCGGATGATTTCACCGAAGGCGAGCGTGACGATGGCGAGATAGTCGCCGCGCAGACGCAGCACCGGGAAGCCGAGAATGACGCCCCAGAGCGCGGCCAGGATGCCGGAAAGCGGCAGGAGCAACCAGAAGGACAGGCCGAAATAGCTCGACAGAAGCGCGTAGGAATAGGCGCCGACCGCATAGAAGGCGACATAGCCGAGATCGAGAAGGCCCGCGAGGCCGACGACGATGTTCAGCCCCCAGGCGAGCATCACGTAGATCAGGATCTGGATGCCGAAATTGTCGACCCATTTCAATGAGCCCTGAGCGCCGACTGCCGCCACGATCACCATCGGATAGAGCAGCAGCGCAATCAGCGCGATCTTCAGGAAATGCCGATGGAAGAAGCTCTTCTCGGTCGAAATGTCGAGATCGCCCTCCCGCGCCTTCCGCAATTTGCGGCGGTCGATATTCGGCTTGATGAAAACGACCATGGCGAAACGGCCGATCGCCGCGATGGCGACGAAAATCGCCAGCAGACCCCAGCGCTGGATGATGATCAGTTCGTTGTTGATGTTCTGATCGGTCTTCAGACCGACATAAAGAACAAACATGCCGAGCGACAGGACGGCGGCGAAAAGGGCTTCGATAAGACCTTTGCGGACAAGTCCGGCATCGGGCTTGCCTGCAGAATTCTCGATGTTTGCCATGACGTTATACCTTCTCGACTTCCGGCCGTCCGAGGATGCCCGTCGGCTTGAAGATCAGCACGAAAGCGAGGATGGCGAAGGTCGCCACATCCTTATACGCGATGGTGAAATAGGCCGACCACAGCGATTCGATCAGGCCGATCATCAACCCGCCGAGAACGGCGCCCGGCAACGAGCCGATGCCGCCGAGAACGGCTGCGGTAAATGCCTTCACACCCGGCGTGAAACCATCGGCGAACGAAGCGACGCCATAATACATCAGATACATCGTCCCGGCGACGGCAGCCAGCGCCGCCCCCATGACGAAAGTGATCGAGATCGTCTGGTCGACATTGACCCCGAGCAGCGCCGCCATCTTGCGATCCTGCTCCGTGGCGCGCTGGGCGCGGCCAAGCGCGGTATGATTGACGATATACCAGAAGACGGTCAGCAGCACCGCCGTGATCAGGATGATGATGATCTGCTTCAGCGACACCGAGATGTTGCCGAACTGGTAAACCGAGCTCACCATCGGCGGGATCGGCTTGTTGCGCGGTCCCTGCGTCACCTGGATGAAGTTGGACAGCACGATCGACATGCCGATTGCGGTGATCAACGGTGCAAGGCGGAAGGATCCGCGTAGCGGACGGTAGGCAACACGCTCGATCGTCCAATTCCACAAGCTCGTCATCAGCATCGCAACGACAAGCATGGCCAGCAGCAAAATTGCCACCGGGAGACCTGCGAAGATGGATGTAAGGACGAGAAAGACGATAAGAGCGGCGAAACCACCGAGCATGAAGATGTCGCCATGGGCGAAATTGATCATGCCGATAATGCCATAAACCATCGTATAGCCGATAGCCACGAGGCCATAGATGGATCCGAGCGTCAGCCCATTGAAGAGCTGCTGGACGAAATACTCCATATGTCGTTTTCCCCTGGATGCGAGCCGAAGATGCTGCATCTCTTTTTGGTTATTCGGCTCCTCGTTCAAGGAACCTCATAGGCCGCATCCATACCGGTTTCGTTGAAAATGTGAAGACAAAAAGGGTCTACTCCAGCAGATTCTTGTTCGAACAGGCCTAAATGGCGCATTTTGAACCAGAATCCACAGAAAATCGGCAAAGCCCGACCCATTTTTAGCCAAAATCCTCTGTCGGCTTAACCATCCGGCAAGCGCGCCTTCGATTTCCTGCGTCGCTTCCCGCGTAAGCTATTCCGCAAGGCTGGAAGAAAGCGCAAATTCAACCCTTAAGCCCGCAGTTTTTGCGAATGGTATTTCACATGCAAATGCCGCCATCCTCGCCTGACAGCTGCGTGAACTTATGGTAGCATCAACTATCTGCGTTATCGGGGGTGCGGGGCGCGGCGAGAACCACCATATCGATATCTGGTGCGACAGGGATGGTTGACGACGAGCGACAGCGGGCGCTCGCGGCGCGGCGAACGGCAAAGGACAATGCTGACCACATTTGAAAAGGCGGCGCTCGAAGCCGGTAAGGCCATTATCGCGGTTTTGCGCGAAGGCTTTCCCGTCGCCATGAAGGCGGACGCAAGTCCGGTTACGGTTGCCGACGAGGAGGCCGAACGCATCATCCTCGCCCATCTCTCCAGGAATTACCCCGACATACCCGTCGTGGCGGAAGAGTCGGTTGCCGCTGGAAACGTGCCCGACATCAGCGGCCGGGGCTTCTTCCTCGTCGACCCGCTCGACGGCACCCGTGAATTCGTCGACGGACGGCAGGAATTCACCGTCAACATCGCCTATATCGAGAACGGCGCCCCGGTCGCCGGGATCGTCTACGCGCCGGCGCTCGGGCTCGCCTTCTCGGGAGAACGCGGCCGTGCCGAAAGGCTTGATGTCACCGAGGACTTCACCATTGGGGCACGCACCGCAATTGCCGTGCGCGAGCAGCCGGACGATCGGCTGGCACTTGCAAGCCTTCGTCACAACAGCCCGGAGACAGGAACCTTCCTCGCCGATCACGCGATCTCCAAATGCACCAATATCGGCTCTTCGCTGAAATTCTGCCTGCTGGCGGAAGGCAAGGCCGACGTCTATCCACGCTTCACCCGCACGATGGAGTGGGACACCGCGGCCGGCGACGCGGTGCTGCGCGCCGCCGGAGGGTCGACAGTGACGCTCGACGGGGCGCTGCTGACCTATGGCAAGACGGGGGCGGCGGCCGATTTCGACTTTGCCAACCCCAACTTCATCTCCTGGGGCGGCAGGAAACGCGTCCTCGAACCCGCGTGACCATCCAGGCATTCGGCAAATGCCGTGATAGCGCGATGCCGCCCGTTATGATGTTCTGCGCCTGCCGCGGCATTCCCTACCGCGTTCGATCGCACAGCACACCCTCGCACAAACTGGGAAGTGATTTGGCCGGGGCGGTCGCGTGATTCCGGGCCGGCTTAACTCTCGATCGCTCACAGTTTGGAGCTTGTCGATTCGGCCTTGATTTTGTCATATTCTGACACAGATTGAGAACGGCCGAACATATCCGGCAAAAAAATTCACGTCGGAATTCGTTAAAAATGCCGTCAGCCAACCGTCGGTCGCGTGTCGAAACAACACGAGGACAGCCCCATGGAAGCCATGGCCAAAGGCCTAGAAACCTTGACGAAATTGTAATTCTTAACGAAATATCATGAGCTTGCCTCAACTTAACGCAGGTGCGAAAGATTTGTTGCGATGCGATATTTCTCTGGACACCATTACACAATTGTCGCATTTTTCCGTTTTAGTAGGGTTACCAACACCTGAGTGCAGCCCTGGTCACAGGGCAAACCATTGATCGCCTATTGCCGCCGCGCCCCTCGAAGACAACAGAGTACGATCCTTGAGCATCACGGAATTAAACAACACCATTTCGACTGATTCCTTCCGCCCGAGCCGCCGCCAGCAGCCGAGCTTGAAGATTCAGACCCCTGTTATCCATAGCGATGCCTCCCAGGCGCCGTGGATGGACCTCGCCCTGAAGCGGGCGTTCGACATAGTTTCGTCGTTGAGCGCCCTCCTCGTCCTCGCTCCTTTCCTTCTCCTCATAGCCCTGCTGATCAAGCTCGACAGCCCGGGACCGGTGCTGTTCAAGCAGACCCGCTGGGGTAAGAACTGCAAGGCCATCAAGGTCTACAAGTTCCGTTCCATGCGCACCGATCTTTGCGATGTCTCGGGCGTTGCCCAGACGGTGAAGAACGACCCGCGCATCACCCGCATCGGCGCTATTCTGCGCCGCACGAATATCGATGAGTTGCCGCAGCTGTTGAACGTGCTGTTGGGCGACATGTCGGTCGTCGGTCCTCGCTGCCATGCAATCGGCATGCGCGCCGGCGGCATGCTCTATGAAGAGCTCGTACCCGAATATCATCAGCGCCACGCGATGCGCCCCGGCATGACCGGTCTTGCCCAGATGCGTGGCCTGCGCGGTCCGACCGATCGTCCCGCCAAGGCGCGCGCCCGCATCGCTTGTGATCTTTATTATGTCGGGAATTTCTCGATTTTGATGGATATGCGCATTATCGCCGGGACCGTCGTATCCGAACTGACCGGCGGAAAAGGCTTCTAAGCTTTTTGTGAGAAAGGACCGGCTGCCTCAGGGCGGCCGGTGCCGTTCTGGCGATCTCCTGCGTGCGGTTGACCGTATATGGCTTGAACATCGCGCTCTTCAGATAACCATCGACCGCGTGCGACGAGAGATCGAGAATGATCGTAATCTCATCGCTGCTCGTGCGTTTCGCTGACAACGCAGCTCTTCGAGCTGGCGCCGGCTAGACGTTTCCGGCGAGCCATCTTCCGGATTGCGGTTAGAACCTCACGCAGCCATAGCGCATTGCCACAGAGTGCTCCCGTGCCCACATCGCCGCCCGAGTAGCGAAAATGTATTTGCTTCCTGTGAGTGTCGTGCAATGCGAAGGGATGTTCAGGCCGGACACCTGGAAGAGCGCGTCGAGGCGGCAATTTTCCTGATCGGCAGCACCGCCCGCAATCGATCCATCCTCGCAGAAGATCGGCGGAACCGTACGCTTCATCGGCGTCACCGGTCTGATGCCATAGAAGAGATCGACGTGCTCGTGAGAGCCGGCGGGATTTTGTTTCGCTCGTTCACCGGCCACTCCGGCACCTAAATTTGTTATCAAAGTCTTACGTTGGGCTTAGGCAATTTTTAAATGTGGCAGGCTAGAGTGGCGCTCGTGGTCTTGCGTTGTGTAGAGAGTCCAATGACCGAAATGATACGTCCCCGAGTGAAATATGTCATCGGCCCCGATGGCAGCCCCCTGACCATCGCGGACCTTCCGCCGCCCAATACGCGGCGCTGGGTAATCCGCCGCAAGGCAGAGGTTGTCGCGGCTGTTCGCGGTGGCCTGTTGAGCTTGGAAGAGGCCTGCGAGCGTTACACGCTCACGGTCGAAGAATTCCTTTCCTGGCAGTCGTCGATCAACAGCCACGGCCTCGCCGGGCTGCGCACCACCCGCATCCAGCAGTATCGCCACTGATCACGCGCCATTCGTCGTCACTTATTTCGGGCCGGACGCATCTCCCATCAGGGAATGAAGAAGGCCCGAAATCATTGACGAGGCCGCGTAGCACCAGAGGCCGGGCTGCGTGAAGGCATCCGCCAACCCCGTTGTCTTCGCCGCAGCAATGACGATCGCGACCAGCAGCACGTCCATCATTGACCACTTGGACAGATGCGGCACGACGCGACGATAGAAGAGGCTCCCGGCCCCGCTGCCGGCAGCCGTCGCTTCCGCCGCAATCCCGATCATCTTCAGAAACGGAAGCACGATCGAGACCAGCGCGACGATCAGCGCCAGCAGCCCATCTCCGCCTTGCCAGAGCGAGACGACGATTTCGATGAGCGACGGAGTCTGATCGAAGAAGTACAGAGTCTCGAAACGGACCAGCGGCAAGATCAGACCGAGCGCCAGGAGGAACGGCGCTGCTACGAGAAGAGCAGGGCGGACGATCGAAAGCGCGCTCATTCCCAAAGACCTAGCGCCGATCCGACATTTTTCATGAACACTGCGTCTCCCTGAGGAACTGTTCCACTCGCTTGGCACGACCGCGCCGCCGTGTCACCGTCGGCTGCGATAAATATCTGTGTACGAGGAAAGACGATGGATATCCGAAATGAGGAAGGCGCATCCGGCGGCCGTTATGCCGTGGATGTCGAGGGGCACGAGGCGGAGATGACCTATTCACGTGCGTCGCCGAAGCTCGTCATCATCGATCACACGGCCGTTCCCGACGCTTTGCGTGGCAAGGGTGTCGGCGAGGCATTGGCGCTTCACGCGGTGGAAGCGGCCCGCGCCGGCGGTTGGAAGATCATTCCGCTCTGCCCGTTCTTCAAGGCGCAGGCACAACGTCATCCGGAATGGCAAGATGTCGTGAACTGATTCGCGACGCTTGAAGCGGTCGTCGCGTGGAGCGGCGGCGTGCGGACGCAAAACAAGGGAAACACCAAAAGCCATGTATGACGGACGGCACGCCCATCATACATGGCTTCTCTCTGGCGATTCCCGGGGCGCCGACGCCGGCGCCCGCATTTTCTCTCAGGCCCTGGCGGCGCGGGCGCCGCTGTCACGTTCTTCCAGCGCCGTCGCCCTTGCAAATTCCGCCTGCATCTCCTCAAGCGCCAATTCCAGCGCCTCTTCCTGCATCTTCAGTTCCTTGATTGAAACCTGCAGGTTGTCGGCCCGCTGACGCGCGGCCTTGGCGAAGGTCGGATAAGCAAAGTGATTCGGGTCGGATATACCGGACTTCTTTTCCTCGACGACGATCTGGCTCTCCAGATCCTTCGTCATCCGTTCGAATTCGGACATCATCATCTGCAATTGCTGCAATTGACGTCGTTTTTCGTTCACCTGAAACTCTTTCAGGCGAACGAGACTTTCTCGCGACTTCATACGCATTACTCCCGTGATGCGAGACCCCGGCTCAACTTGAAACCGCCCTGCGCGCCGCTTTGACACGGTTTGCTAAAAAATTTCCTGCGATATTAACAAAAACCTACCGCTGGTAACCTTTCGTTTACGGGCATCGTTAATGATAGGCCCGATGATTTAAGGGTCGGTAAATGCCACGGCATGAAGTTCGAACCTTTTCATTGGCGAGTCGGATGAATCACTTAGCGCTGTTTCCTAATGTTAACGTTGAGGAACGCCTTTTTGAGATTCCTATTGGAAAACAGAGAAATGGAAAAATTATTTAATAAATTCGATACTCCTTGCCAGAGTGAATTAGAATTTGTTAACCATTTCGTGGCAGCCTCCAAATCACCTAGCTTGTTCGGGTAGCGTGTAGGGGGCCAGACCACCTTTCGGCGGCGGTAAAGGGGATAATTATGCGGGTACTTCTCATCGAGGATGACAGCGCTACGGCGCAGAGCATCGAATTGATGCTCAAATCAGAGAGTTTTAATGTTTACACCACCGATCTCGGTGAAGAAGGCGTCGATCTGGGCAAGCTGTATGATTACGACATCATCCTTCTCGACCTGAACCTGCCCGACATGTCCGGATATGAAGTGCTCCGCACTCTCCGGCTTTCCAAGGTCAAGACACCGATCCTCATTCTGTCGGGCATGGCAGGCATCGAAGACAAGGTTCGCGGCCTCGGCTTCGGCGCCGACGACTACATGACCAAGCCGTTCCACAAGGACGAACTGGTCGCCCGCATCCACGCTATCGTTCGCCGCTCCAAGGGTCACGCCCAGTCGGTCATCATGACCGGCGAGTTGATCGTCAATCTTGACGCCAAGACCGTCGAAGTCGGCGGCCAGCGCGTCCACCTGACGGGCAAGGAATATCAGATGCTGGAGCTGCTGTCGCTTCGCAAGGGCACCACGCTCACCAAGGAAATGTTCCTGAACCACCTTTACGGCGGTATGGACGAGCCGGAACTGAAGATCATCGACGTCTTCATCTGCAAGCTGCGCAAGAAGCTCGCCAACGCCGCCGGCGGCGCCAACTACATCGAAACCGTCTGGGGCCGTGGTTACGTTCTTCGCGAGCCGGATGGCACCGAATATGCGGAAACCGCTTGATCTTCCGATCCCCCTTGTCGGATGACGAAGTCCCGCCCTTTCGGCGGGATTTTTCGTTTGTACCGCCGGCGCTGCCGCCGCGTTGAAGGTATCCGCCTGATCTGACCGAACAGGCTGATATCCGGTCAAGGAAAAGCGCAGCGTCAGCCGGAGCCCGGCGGCGCTTTCGACACTATGCTCAGGGACGGCCGATGCGGCCAGAAAAAAGCTGCTGTCAGGCAGCAATCGCGCGGTTTCCGAAAACCGCGGTTAGGATCTTACGATCGAACGGCTTCAGCAGGAAATCGGTGGCGCCGGCTCGTTTACCCGCCATCAGCTTCTTCAGATCCGCCTCAATGACGCAGTAATAGATCTTGACCTCTTTGCCGCCGTCCATGGCGCGGATGGCCGCGATGAGATCGAGCGCACCTTCCATGCCGGAATCGACGATCAGGTATTCCGGCAACTCTGTCTGGCAGCGCTGCAGCGCCTCGGCGGCATTGGAGGCCTCGCTGACGAGAAAGTCGAGTTCGGAGAGAATGCGCTTGCCGACCTTACGGACAATATCCGAATTATCGGTGATCATGAACCTTTGCATGACTACTCCTTTCCCCGCATTCGTCGTAACGAGGGGTCTTCCACAACCTAAGAGAATAGGTCTATCAGGCTAAGGAATCGTTACCAGACGGGCGAGAGCATGCTGCTGCACCCGAAAATCAGACCGCAGCAACCGTCGCCGTAAACACCAGTTCGTCCGGGCTTGCGCTGTGGTCAAGCGTCATTCCGCACTCCTCGGCCAGAAGCACGGCGTAGTACGGCTGGATCGAATGGGCGTCGATCGCTTCCTCGATCGTGCCCGTCGATATCTCGACGAATTTCGGCGGCAGACGCATCAACTTGCCTTTCGCCGTCAGCGTGAACTTGGCGTCGAATTCGGGATTTTCGAGCGTTACCTCGAGCACCCCGCCGCGCGGAATCGCCGAATAGGCGACGAGGAAGAGGTTGAGCAGCAGCTTGACGCGGTTCTTGGCGACGATGGCACGCGGTCCATTCCAGATCACCTCAGTCTTCTTCTCGGCGAGTGCAAAATCCTTCGCGGCCCGCTCGGCCTCGCCGGTATCGATCGAGGCGCCGACGGAACCGGAGGCGCCGAAGGCGAGGCGCGCGAATTTCAAACGGACCGAGGCGTTGAACGCACTGGTGCGGATCAGATCCATTGCATCGGAATCAGCTCCGCCTTCATCCAAGAGTTCCAGGCCGTTGTTGATCGCGCCGACGGGCGAGATGACGTCGTGGCAAACGCGGCTGCAGAGAAGCGCGGCCAGATCCGGGCCGGACAGGGTGAGGTTCGGGTTCTTGGACATCATCGTCTCCTGAAAGGCGGCAATCTCATCGCGCCCGCAAATATGCTTCATCAAAATTGCGCGAAGTTTGCGATCGTATTCGGTGCCATAATGACACCATATTTGGTAAACCGATTGTTAAGATCATCGGCGCAAAATGCAGCAATCGACGCGAGCGGGTGCCCGCTCCAGCCAAACGACGAACGGATGACATCATGCGCCCTCGATTTCCGCACCGATTCATTGGCTTCTGCAGGTTGCTTTCGGCCCTCGTCTTCTCCTCGCTGGTGATTGCCGGGCCGGCCGCCGCCCAGAACAACGGGCAGTATACGATGCAGGAAATCATCGATACCGGCCACTCCTTCTTCGGCTCCGCCAGTGGCGGCCTTGCCAAGGTGGTCGAGAGCGCCTTCCAGAAATACGGCCTGCCGAACGGTTATATTCTCGGGCAGGAAGGCGGCGGCGCCTTCATCGCCGGTCTCACCTACGGCGAGGGCCAACTCAACACCAAGAACGCCGGCGAGCATCCGCTCTACTGGCAGGGCCCGTCTCTCGGCATCGATTACGGCGGCCAAGGTTCGCGCGTCATGATGCTGGTTTACGACCTGCCCTCCATCGACGGCATCTATGCCCGCTTCGGCGGCGTCAGCGGTTCGGCCTATGTGATCGCCGGCTTCGGCATGACGGTGCTGAAAAACAATGACGTGCTGGTTGTGCCGATCCGCACCGGCGTCGGCGCCCGCCTCGGGGTCAATGTGGGTTATCTCAAGATCACCCAAGCGCCGACCTGGAACCCCTTCTGAGACCTTAAAAGCGGCAGGAATCGGCCGCCGCCGCATCGGCGGCCTTGCCATGCGCGCCATGCCTCTTTAATCATCGCGGCTGACCCCGCATTAACTGTCGAACCGATGGCCGCGCCGTGATCGAATACGCTCTCTTGTTCGGATTGGGCTTCCTGACCGCGGCCTTCCTCGTCTTTCTGGTTTCGCCGGCCGTTCACCGCCGCATTGTCTGGTATACCGAGAACCGCCTGAAGGCGACAATGCCCCTGAGCCCGCAGGAGGTTCGCGCCCAGAAGGATATGGTGCGCGCGCTTCATGCCGCCGAAAATGCCCGCACCACCCAGGACCTTCTGCGTGAGCGCGAGAAATCCCTGTCTCTCCAGCTGCGCCACGATGCGCTCGCCGTCGATGCCGGCAGGCTCGCCGCCGAGATTGGCGAATTGCAGGCCCAGATCGGCGAGATGCACGTCGAGGCGGCCGAGCAGCGCTCGCGCCTGCGTAAGGATGAAAACTATATCAGCCAGCTGAAGACCAATCTGCATATTGCCGAACAATCCGCCGCCAACAAGGAGGCCGAACTGACGGCAATGCGGACGCGGCTGAGCAAACTCAGCGAACAGGCCGACGGGCTGAGAATCGATCTCGCCGCGCGTGAGACCGAAGCGGAAAGCCTGAAATTCCGCGCCAACGCGTTGCGCGACGAACGCGACACCTTGCGCCAGGACGTCAACCTGCTGCAGAAGCGGGCTAGGGATGTCGAGCAGAAACTCACGCAGCAGCAGCATTTGGTGATCCGCCTGGAGGATAAGGCTGCGCGCGAAAGTGCTTCCGCCTCCGAGAAGGAAACGCAGCTCGCCCGCCGTCAGCAGGAGATCGCCAAGTTGAAGGAGCAGTTGAAAGCCGCCAATGCCGAGATCCGCAAGATCAACCGAATCCTGCGCGATGCCGGCCTGGCCAAGATAGCGGCAGAACTACCGACGGAACTGACAGTCGAAGACACGACCGCATCCGTGCTCGACGTGGCCGCTGTGACGGCCGAGATAGGCGAGGATGTCCGCAAGCGCAGCGCCGCCCTTGCCGAACGTTTGCAGAAGGCAAAGTCCGTCACCGGACGCGATGGCGCGATCCGCGAGGAGATCGCCTCGATCGCCGCCAACATGGTGGCGCTGACCGCACTCGACGAAGGCCCTTCGTCGCCGATCCGCGCGCTACTGCCGGATGCCGGCAACAAAAATCCGAGCGATCGCGTCAGTCTTGCAGACAGGGCGGCCGCCATCATCGCCAATCCGCTGCGTTAAAGCTCATAGCCGCCCCATGGCGGAGGCCATGGAAAACAATGCGATCCCTGTCGCAGTTGCCGCGTTCAGACTATCGAGCTCGTCTGATTGGGGGATGCGCGCGCTCTGAAAACGCGCCAGCAGCGCCTCCGGCAAGCCCTCCCCTTCGGTGCCGATGACGAGCGCCATGCGTGCCGCAGCGGGAATGGCGCGGATGTCGGTCTTTCCGTGCGGCGAAAGCGTCCAGATGGCAAAGCCCCGTTGGGCAAGCGTCAGGAGCAGGTCCAGCGCCTTGCCGCCGCGCCGGTGCGGAACGCTAAGCACCGAGCCGACCGACACACGTAACGCCTTGCGATAGAGCGGATCGCAGCAGGTTTCGTCGAGCAACACGGCATCCGCCCGGAAGGCAGCAGCATTGCGAAACATCGAGCCGGCATTGTCGTGGTTGGAAATGCCGCAGCCGACCAGCACCAGCGCCCGTTCCGGCAATGCGTCGAGAAGTGCCGCCTCGCCGCGGTCCTCTCGCTTTCCAAGGGCGAGAACGCCGCGATGCAGATGAAAGCCGACGACACCATCGAGCACTTCGGCCTCGGCGACATATACCGGCACACTAGCCGGAAACCGTTCCAGGATGGATTGCAGGCCGTCGACGCGATTGCGCAGCAGCAGGATTTTCTCGGCCGAGAAGCCGCGACGTGCCGCATGCGCCTCGGCGAGCATGCGCAGCACGACAGTGCCTTCGGCGATAAAGCGGTTTTCCCGGCCCGTCAGGTCACGCTCTCTTATATCGCGAAACTCGGCGATGCGTGGATCGTTGGCGCTGTCGATGACGATCGGGGCGGCCATCCCGCCTCAATTTCCCCCGACGGTGACGTCGGCGACCGTGCGGCCGGTCCTCAGATCGAATACCAGCGCCTTCCTCGTGCCTTCAACCGTTTCTCCATAGAACAGCATCTGTCCCGCCGAAAACGAGGTGGACTGCACCTTGAACCCGAGAGGCAGGGAGAGGCTCGCCGCAAGCGGTGCATCCGCAGGCACGCCGGAGGCTGCGGCAGTGGACGCGGTCTCCTTGGGCTCGCGCATCGTCTTGTAGACAACAGCGCCGAAGACCGCCATAAGGCTGACGAACATGATGGCGCCGGAAACAATCTGCAGGCGGACCATCTTGCGCCGGACACTTTCCATCGCCGGATCAAGGGGCTTCTCTTCCTGGTCGTCTGGCTCGATTGCTGTCATCTGTGCGTTCCGTTCTAAAAATACGTCGGAGAAGAAGCGTCTTGAGCGACCCCTTTAAACAAGCAGCCGGCATTAGAAAAGTCCTGACCGCCGATGAAACCGCCGAAGGCCGGCTCGACGCCTGGCTGACGGCGCAGGTTGGTGAGGATTTTTCCCGTAGCCGCATCAAGGCGCTGATCAAGGAGGGGCTGGTTTCTTTGAGAGGCGAGCGGGTTACCGATCCGCAGCGCAAGGTGCGCGTCGGCGACAGTTTCGAGATCACCCTGCCCGAGCCGGAAGACCCGACCCCAAAGGGCGAAGATATCCCGCTCGACATCTTGCATGAGGACGATGACCTTATCGTCATATCGAAACCGGCGGGGCTGGTCGTCCATCCCGGCTCCGGTAACTGGACAGGAACGCTGGTCAACGCGCTGATCCATCATTGCGGCGATACGCTCTCAGGCATCGGCGGCGTGCGCCGCCCCGGCATTGTCCATCGTCTCGACAAGGACACGACAGGCGTTATGGTCGTCGCCAAGAACGATGTCGCCCATCGCCACCTCTCGCTTCAATTTGCCGACCACGGCCGCACCATGCCGCTGGAGCGGGCCTATCGGGCAGTCGTCTGGGGCCGTCCCCGCACTCTGTCGGGAACAATCGATGCGCCTCTCGGCCGCGCCACCGGCGACCGCACCCGCCGGGCAGTCAAGCGGCCCGACAGCCAGGATGCGGACGCGGCGATCACCCACTACGAAGTAATCGAGCGCTTCCAGGAAAACCCTGACGCGACCGCGCTCGCTTCGCTGGTCGAGTGCCACTTGGAGACCGGTCGCACCCATCAGATCCGCGTGCACATGGCCCATATCGGTCATCCGCTCGTTGGCGACACCGTTTATGGCGCCGGCTTCAGGACCAAGGCCAATCTTCTGCCCGAAGAAATCCGCAAGATCGTCAACGGTTTTGGCCGTCAGGCACTGCATGCCTTCATGCTGCAATTCGAGCATCCCCGCACCGGCGAACTCATGCATTTCGAAGTACCGCTGCCGGACGATATGATGAAACTGGTCGAAGCTTTGCGACGATAAAGGCGATCCGGGATACCGCTCTCGCCGCCTCACACCTGCGTGAGCAGCACCTTGAACCGCCGTTTCGCCATACTTATCTGTATATAGACTTAGTGCGGGCTTGGAACAAAAGCCGCACGTCCCGGTTCGCCTATTAACGCGGGGGCGCGTTTCCATCGGGAACCGGAATTCACTTTAGGAGGGTGCAATATGGCCCGAAATACCTTGCCGTCCATTACCGCCGGCGAAGCCGGTCTCAACCGTTATCTCGACGAAATCCGCAAATTCCCGATGCTGGAGCCGCAGCAGGAATATATGCTGGCCAAGCGTTATGCCGAGCATGGCGACCGTGACGCTGCCCATAAGCTCGTCACCAGCCATCTTCGCCTCGTCGCGAAGATCGCGATGGGCTACCGCGGCTACGGCCTGCCGATCGGCGAAGTCGTCTCCGAAGGCAATGTCGGTCTGATGCAGGCCGTCAAGAAATTCGATCCCGAACGCGGCTTCCGCCTCGCCACCTACGCCATGTGGTGGATCAAGGCCTCGATCCAGGAATATATCCTGCGGTCGTGGTCGCTGGTGAAGATGGGCACGACGGCCAACCAGAAGCGCCTGTTCTTCAACCTGCGCCGGCTGAAGGGCCGCATCCAGGCGATCGACGACGGCGACCTGAAGCCGGAGCACGTCTCAGAAATCGCCACCAAGCTGAACGTCTCGGAGGAGGAGGTCATCTCGATGAACCGCCGTCTCTCCGGCGACGCTTCGCTGAACGCGCCGATCAAGGCGGCCGAAGGCGACAGCGGTCAATGGCAGGACTGGCTTGTGGACGACCACGACAGCCAGGAAGACGTGCTGATCGAACAGGATGAGCTCGAAACCCGCCGGCGCATGCTGGCGAAAGCGATGAGTGTTCTGAACGAACGCGAGCGCCGCATCTTCGAGGCCCGCCGCCTTGCCGAGGATCCGGTGACGCTGGAGGATCTCTCGGCCGAGTTCGACATCAGCCGCGAACGCGTCCGCCAGATCGAAGTCCGCGCCTTTGAAAAGGTGCAGGATGCTGTCCGCAAGGAAGCCCTGGAACGCGCCAAGGCCATTCGCGTCGTCGAAGCCACGGCCTGATAGAACTGAACTGACAGTTGGAAACGCCACCTTCCGGATGCGGGAGGTGGCGTTCTTGTTTTGTGGCGGGCGATGCCGGCAGGAAGGACGTTGAAGGGCGTGCCGTGCAGCCCCCTCATCCGACCCTTCGGGCCACCTTCTCCCTCTGGGGAGAAGAGGAGAAGCAAGCTGCTCGCCCTCGTTTTCAAAAGGAATGCTTTAAGAAAGACAGGACGCTGCCACGATTCCCTTCTCCCCCTCGGGGAGGTGCCGGCAGGCGGATGAGGGGGCCGGTGGCACAACGCACCGAGACCCACTCACTGGCTCGTCGAGACATCCCCGAGTGCAGTCCACTCCTTGATGGCTGTATTGAAGGCATCCGTTCCCGTACCACCCTTTTCCATCGTCAGCAGCGCACGGCGGCCGTTGCGGTAGGTGATCGGAATATCGATCCAGTTGCGGGTCGACAGCAGATCGAGATTGGCCTTGCGCGCATCGGGATAGTCGTTGAGCGCGATCATGTGAAAATCATCCGTGATCTTGGCCGGAACCGCGATCAGCGCGTCGCCGCGATCCTGCTCGGTGCGCTTCATTGAGATGCGCTGGACGCTTTCGATGCTGCCGCCTTCAAAGTTGGGCGGCACCGAAAAGACGATCTCGACGAGATGGCTCGCCGGAAGCGACGGATCGGAATTGCGCTTGAAGGTGACGAGAGCCGAGAGGTTGCGCTCGGGAACGGTGACATTGCCTTGTACCGTCGCTTCCTGCCGGCCGTCCTGGCCGGCCTCGTGCTGGACGGTCCAGACGACTGTTCCCTCGATCGCCGTCGGCGAGCTCTGGCCGATACGCTCCTCATAGAGGAACATTTTTTCCGACGAACCAACCGGCGCAGCCTGCTGCGGCGATGCCGCAGGACCGTTGGGCGTCAGCGTTTCGGGCGGGGCCGCATCGCCTTGCGCGCTGGCCGCCGGCGTATCGGCCGCCGCGACGTTCTGCTCGGCCACCGATTTTCCTTCAGCCGTCGGCGTTCCCGGCACCGTCGCCGGGCCGCTGTCGACTTCGGTCCCGTCGGAAAGCAGTCGTTGCGTGAATTTGGAATTGGCCGCCGCGCCGTCATTGTTCAAGGACGCTACTTGCTGGTTAGGCTGTGCCGGCGCCGGCGGCGTATTCTGTGCTTCTGGTGCGGCTGGCTGGGTTGGCGTGGGCGCGGGCTGGGCCGGCGTCTCGGAGCCCGCCGGCGTCATTGCCGCCTCGTTCCTCGTAGCCTGCGACGGTGCCGAACTGACAAGCCCATCGACCATCGCCACCAGCGCTTCTCTGTTCACCCAGCCGGCATAGGCGCCGCCACCGATCAGGATAAGCGCGAAGAGAAGAGTAATTATCGTGCCGATGCCGAAGCGGCGGCGCTTCGGTTCCATGCGGAAATTCTTGCCCTGCAGCTTCGAGGCGACGATCTGATCGATATCCATCGCCGGGTTGGCGTCGTCATCGTCAGTGGCGATCGGGCCGCGGCGGTCATAGCCCCGCAGCGCCTTCGCTTCGCGCCATGCCTCGCTCGGCGCGCCGGCGGGAGGTGTAGGCTTGCCGTCGTGCACCTCCGCAAAGATATCAACGTCGTCGAAATGCGAGGACACCGGCGTCTTCTTGTCGGTGCCCGCCTCGAGCGGCGGCAGGTCGTCGAAGGCAGCCTTCTCCCAGGAGAAAGCTTCCTTGGCGGCCGGCATGACAGCGGCGGGCGCCATTTTTTCGAGGCTCGATATCACGTCTTCGAAGGCACGCGCCGAAGCGTCGGCGGTAACTGGCGCCGTTTCCGAATATTGGCGGAGCTCCTCTTCGGCCCATTCGGTCTCCGCATCCTTGGGCGCCGGAGCCGGCGTCTCGACGGCAGGCTCGGCCCAGACAGGATCGAAATGTCCCGCAGCATCCGCCTGCAGCGGCTGCTCGCGGCTATGTTCGACGAATTCCTGGGCACGATTGAAATCGGCGACCGGCTCCACGAGCCGGTTGGATGCATGCTCCAGGCCGCGTGTGATCGGCTGAAACGACTCGATGGGCTCGTAAGCGGCCTCGGCCTTGGGCTCATGGCTTTCCGCCATCGCCGGTTCGGCCGCGATCTCCTCGGCCTCCACGGAATGCTCTTCATCGGCACGATGCTCGTCGGCTTCCTCGTAGGAATGATCGGCAGGTGGCGTTTCGAAGCCGTGATGTTCCGGCTGCATTTCTTCGGCGGCGACGTCACGCGCCTCGCCGGCATGCCATTCCTCGGCCGGAGCCTCCTCCTCATGCGAGGGATGCCAATAGGTCTCGGCGGGTGCAGCTGTCTCAGCGGAAACAGGTGTTTGTGCGGCCTCAGCTTCCGCGGAAAGCGGCTCCTCGGCCGCGACCTCTTCCTCAGTTTCCTGCCGTGTGTCAGCTTCATGGTGATCCGGCTCATGGGCGGCGTCGGCCGTCGCCGGTTCCACATCGGCTTCACCCGCCGGCTCGCCGACAGCGGTCTGGGGCGCAGGCGGCAAGGTGCTTTCGTCAGGAACCGCTTGTTCTTCCAAGGTTTCCGGTGCAGCACCGGCGCCGGCCGTCTCCTCGAGGGGCAGCGCTTCGGAGTGTTCAGCCTCCACTTCGCGGATGGCGGCCTCGAGCTTTTCGAGCTGGCGTTGCAGCATGGCTTCCGGCGGACGCGGCTTCATGTTCTCGAGCTGCCGCTGCACTGCACCGCGAGCACGTTCGTAGACTTTCACCCGCATCTCGGGGGTGTTTTCAGCCAAGCCGTCGACGGCCCGCCGAATAACTGCAATAAAATCCGCCATTCTTACTTTCTCAAGAAGTCCGGCCTTCTGCCGAACTGTCCTCCACAGTGGGCCGTGACCTTAATCCTCAAACGGATCGGTCACAAGTATCGTGTCGTCTCGCTCCGGGCTGGTGGAAAGGAGCGCGACCGGCGCCCCAATCAGTTCCTCGACTTGGCGAACATATTTGATCGCCTGTGCCGGAAGATCCGCCCAGCTGCGGGCGCCGACGGTCGATTCCTTCCATCCCTCAAGCGTGACATAGATCGGTTCGACCCGAGCTTGCGCTCCCTGGCTTGCGGGAAGATGATCAATCTGTTCCCCGTCGAGCATATAACCGACGCAGATCTTCAGTTCCTCGAGACCGTCGAGCACATCGAGCTTCGTGAGCGCGATGCCGGTAATGCCGTTGGTCGCAACCGACTGACGCACCAGTGCCGCGTCGAACCAGCCGCAGCGGCGCTTGCGCCCTGTCACGGTACCGAACTCATGCCCCTTCTCACCCAGGAACTGGCCAATTTCGTCGGTCAGCTCCGTCGGGAACGGGCCTTCGCCGACGCGTGTCGTATAGGCCTTGGTGATGCCGAGGATATAGCCGAGCGAGCCTGGCCCCATGCCGGAACCGGCCGCCGCCTGGCCAGCCACGGTGTTGGAGGAGGTCACGAAAGGATAGGTGCCGTGATCGATGTCGAGCAGGCTGCCCTGCGCACCTTCGAACAGGATGCGGGCGCCCTTGCGGCGCTCCCTATCAAGCAAAAGCCAGACCGTGTCGCGGAACGGCAGCACCCGATCGGCGATTGAGGTCAGCTCGTCCATGATCGCCTGGTGGCTGATCTCGGCGACGCCGAGGCCGCGGCGAAGCGCATTGTGATGCGTTAGGATACGGTCGACCTTGCCGGAAAGACTGTCGAGATCGGCGAGATCCATGACCCGGATGGCGCGGCGGCCGACCTTGTCCTCATAGGCCGGACCGATGCCGCGGCGCGTCGTGCCAATCTTGGTGCCGCTGTTGGACGCGGCATCCTCGCGCATCGCGTCGAGCTCGCGATGCAGCGACAGGATGAGCGTCGCATTGTCGGCGATGCGCAGATTGTCAGGCGTAACCGTCACGCCCTGCGCCTCCAGTCGGCCGATCTCAGCGATCAGCGCATGCGGATCGACGACGACGCCGTTGCCGATCACCGCCATCTTGCCGGGACGCACGACGCCAGAGGGCAACAGCGAGAGCTTATAGCTCGTGCCGTCGATGACGAGCGTATGGCCGGCATTGTGGCCGCCCTGATAGCGCACGACAATATCCGCACGTTCCGAAAGCCAATCGACAATCTTGCCTTTGCCTTCGTCACCCCATTGCGAACCGACCACGACTACGTTCGTCATCCAACTCTTCCTGTTACCGGCGGAAAACCGCGCACCTGCTCAAACCCGCGCATCTATAAAGCTTTGTTTTTGGGAAAGCGACCCTGTTGTCACAGACGATTGGGCTTTTTACGTGACAAATCAGCAGCCGGCAGTCTATTTCCCCTGGGAAAAATCCGAACTTCGATCGCAAGAAGACGAGGAAGAACGCTCTTGCAAGCCACAGCCTATATCTGCCTCGTCATCGCCACCCTCTGCTGGGGCGGCAACTCCGTCGCCGGCAAACTCGCGGTCGGCCATATCAGCCCAATGATGCTGACCTTTCTGCGCTGGTTCCTCGCCGTCGCGTTCATCGCCATCATATCTGTGCCGCAACTGAAGAAGGATTGGCCCGTGGCGAGGAAAAACCTGCCGCTGCTTCTTTGCTACGGCGCCATTGGCTATACGCTCTTCAACGCCATGCTCTATTCGGCAGTGCAATATACAACGGCGATCAACGTCGCCATCGAGCAAGCCGGCATTCCGATGCTGATCTTCCTGTTGAATTTTTTCTTTTTCCGCACTGGCATCTCGCTGGCGCAATGTCTCGGCTTCGGCATGACGCTGATGGGCGTGGCGCTGACCGCCGCCCATGGCGACCTCGCCACGCTGCTGCAGTTGCAGCTCAACCGCGGCGACGGGCTGATGCTGATCGCTATTGCCGCCTATTCGCTCTACACGATTTTCCTGCGCTGGAAACCGCCGGTCGACTGGCGCACGCTAATGGCCTTCCCCGCCCTCGCCGCCATGCTGACCTCGCTGCCGCTGCTTCTCTGGGAGATCGGCCGCGGCGCTGCGCAGTGGCCTGACCAGGCCGGCTGGAGCATCACCTTCTATACCGCGATCTTCCCCTCATTGCTGGCGCAGATCCTTTATATTAAAGGCGTTGAGGCTATCGGCGCCAACCGCGCCGGTCTCTTCATCAATCTCGTGCCGGTATTCGGAACACTGCTTTCCGTCGTACTGATCGGAGAAAGGCTTCAGTCCTTCCATATGGTAGCGCTGATGCTGACCCTCGGCGGCATCGCAATCGCCGAAAAGGGCCGGCCGAAAGCGTCCGCTCCCACCGTGCCCGCCTCGCCCGTGGATTAGGCTTAACCAAGCTCCAGCGTCGTCACGCCGAAGACGTGTTTCAGCGGGATCGCCGGGGCGGGTCCTCGATACATCCGCATGGTCTCGAACACCGGCTGAAGACCCATGCCTTCGGCAAGTGCAATCGCCTCGCGATTCTCGGCGGGGATATCGATGAAGATCTGAGCGCCCTTTGCCTCGGGGATCAATCCGGCAAGCAGCGCCGCGGCGCTGTCTGCATCGTTGGCGAAAAGCGGGCCGATCTTGTAGCCCTCGTAACAGCGGCGAATCGTGCCGTAACCGCGGATCTTGTGGCTTTTGCGGACTACGGCCGTACGCCGCCCCTTGCGGCTGGTGCACCAGGCGGCGAGGAAGGCATCCCGCGGCTGCGGAAAGATCGCCGCATCATAACGCTGCAACCCTTCCAGGCGTGAATCCAGCGCCGGCTGCGCGACAAGCGTGGAGGCCGGCAAAGAGGAGGCAACACCGCCGTAACGAATGGTGGAATAGGCGGGCTCGAAGCCGGCCTTGCGATAGTTCCCCTGCTGCGCGGCAACGCCGTCGAGACCGATCGTCCGGCCTTCCGCCGTGGCAATCCCCGCTTCCCAGATCGCCTTGCCGTAACCCTTGCCGCGGAAATCCGGGTGGACGATGTAGAGGCCGAGAAAGGCGAAGCTGTCGCCATATTTGACGACCGAGATCGAGCCGACGGGGACTTCACCGATAGAGCCGACGAAAAATCCCGACGGATCGGCTTCGAGGAATGCAAGCGAATCGTCGAGACCCGGATTCCACCCCTCCTGACGCGCCCATTCGAGCACGAGTTCCAATTCGCCGGGCCGCATCGAACGAACGGCAAATTCCGAATTCATGCGACCTTCCCAGATTGAATGTCCCGCAAGTCCATCCCGCCAACGGCAAAGCAATTTTCAGATCACCGCCACCCGATCGCACCGGACGAACGATGGAGAAGCCGCGCCGATGGTCTTGACCACGCGTATAATCGTTTTCGATGCAATGCAGTAAGCTTCGTTTCCGCATTACCATGAAACAATGCCGTTGCAAGCTCAAGAAAATTACTTGGCGCCCAATAACTTCCGGCGCGGATAAATGTCGCGCCGAAATCTCTCGCGTACTCAACCCGGAGGACAGGAAGCATTTCAGCGGAAATTAGCCACTATCGCTGCCCTGCGCCGGAATCAATGGTTGTGCCGTGGCAGGTTTTTCGCGATCTGGCGAAACTCCGACGCACCTTCCAGAACCGCGCCGTCCGACAGCTGCGTCACCGAGCGGCGGTAGATCTGCTGCCACGGCGTGGCATCCGCGGGCACCGGCGGAATACCGTCGCTCCTGCGCCGCTCGATCTCCGCGTCGTCGACCAACATGTCGCAGCGCCCCTGGTTGAAGTCGATGCGGATGATATCGCCGGTGCGAAGCCAGGCGAGGCCGCCCCCGGCAGCGCTTTCCGGTGATGCATTGAGGATCGACGGGCTGTCGGCGGTGCCCGACTGACGTCCGTCGCCGATTGTCGGCAGGCTGCGAATGCCACGCTTCAACAGATGATCCGGCGGCTGCATATTGACGACCTCGGCTGATCCCGGCCAGCCGAGCGGCCCCGCGCCGCGGATGACGAGGATGGTATCCTCGTCGATGCCGAGTTCGGGGTCGTTGATGCGCTTGTGATAATCCTCGGAACCGTCGAAAACCACCGCCTTGCCCTCGAAGACACCTTCCCGCCCGGGTTCCAGAAGATAGCGCTGGCGGAAATCCTCCGAGACGACGCTCATCTTCATGATCGCGAAATCGAAGAGATTGCCCTTGAGAACGAGGAAGCCCGCCCGCTCCTTCAGCGGTTCGTCAAATGGCCGAATGACCTCGCGGTCGCTGGCCTGCCGACCGTCGAGGTTCTCGGCCATCGTCCTCCCCGTCACCGTGCGACAATCGCCGTCGAGTTTTCCGGCCTGCAGCAGCTCCCACATGATCGCCGGCGTGCCGCCGGCGCGGTGGTAGCGCTCGCCGAGATAGGCCCCCGCTGGCTGGACATTGGCCAAAAGCGGGATATCGAAGCCGTACACCTGCCAATCATCGGGATAAAGTTCGACGCCGGCGTGCTTGGCCATCGCAGCCAGATGCGGCTGCGCATTGGTCGAGCCGCCGATCGCCGAATTGGTGCGGATCGCATTGAGGAAAGCAGCCCGCGTCAGGATATCCGATGGCTTCAGATCCTCGAACACGATCTCGACGGCGCGCCGTCCGGTGCGGTAGGCCATCTGCCCCCGCTCGCGGTAGGCGGCCGGGATGGCGCCACAGCCGGTGAGCGACAGGCCGAGTGCTTCCGCCAGCGCATTCATCGTTGAGGCTGTGCCCATCGTGTTGCAATGGCCAACGGACGGAGCCGAGTCGAGCGCTGCCTGCAGGAACTCCTCCCGATCGATCTCGCCTGCCGCATATTTCCGCCGCATCCGCCAGATGACGGTGCCGGAACCGGCCAGTTCGCCTTCGTGCCAGCCATCGAGCATCGGACCGCCGGAAAGCACGATAGCCGGAATATCGACCGTCGAAGCAGCCATGATCGCCGAAGGCGTGGTCTTGTCGCAGCCGGTGGTCAACACGACACCGTCGAGTGGATAGCCGTAGAGGATTTCGACGAGGCCGAGATAGGCAAGATTGCGATCGAGGGCGGCGGTCGGACGCTTGCAGTTCTCGAAGATCGGATGTGTCGGAAACTCGATCGGTATTCCGCCTGCGTCGCGAATGCCGTCGCGCACGCGCTTGGCGAGCTCGATATGCACTCTGTTGCAGGGCGTTAGATCGCTGCCGCTTTGGGCAATCCCGATGATCGGCTTGCCCGAGCGCAGCTCTTCCGGGGTGATGCCGTAATTCATGAAACGCTCGAGATAGAGCGCCGCCATGTCAATATGATCGGGATTGTCGAACCAATCCTGCGAACGCAGGCGGCGTTTCTTCGTTTGGCGGTCCGTCATCATTATCCTCCCGATCGGCCACTCTTCTCTTCGAAATTTAGAAGCGAAGCGCTGCAGTCCGCCTCAGCAACTTCCGCAAGCGCGCCGGCTTTGCCGGTCTCGCTTATCCGGACAGCGGGGCCCGCGCCGATCCTCCCATCTGCTATCCGCCTTTGATAGTCCCCTCCTCCACGGTTGCAACCGTTTTGATGAACGTAACGCATTTTCATCGGGTGCCAGAAAAACGATACGGGCGAGAACCGAAGTTCCCGCCCGATTTACTCGACAAAGGAAGGTTGAATTTCGCTTATTCCGCCGCGAGCCGAATGACCTCGGCCTCTTCCTCCTTGTGTTCGTCCGGCTTGTGCTGGATGAGCGGGCGATTGCCCGTCAGCCGCCGCAGCAGCACGTAGAACACCGGCGTCATGAAGATGCCGAAGAAAGTCACGCCGATCATTCCCGAGAACACCGCAACGCCCATCGCCGCACGCATTTCCGCGCCCGCGCCGGTCGAGACGACGAGCGGCACGACGCCCATGATGAAGGCCATGGAAGTCATGAGGATCGGGCGAAGGCGCAGGCGACTGGCTTCGACCGCGGCTTCGCGCGGCGTCCGGCCCTCGAACTCCAGTTCGCGAGCGAATTCCACGATGAGGATCGCGTTCTTCGCCGACAGGCCGACAAGGACGACCAGGCCGATCTGGGTGAAGATGTTGTTATCTCCGCCGGTGAGCCAGACGCCTGTCAGAGCGGCCAGGACACCCATAGGTACGATCATGATGATCGCCAACGGCAGGGTCAGGCTTTCATACTGTGCGGCAAGCACCAGGAACACCAGCAACAGCGCGAGCGGGAAGACGACGACGCTCGAATTGCCGGCAAGGATCTGCTGATAGGTCAGGTCCGTCCATTCGAAGTCGATGCCAGCAGGCAACGTCTCGTGTAGGATCTTCTCGATCGCCGCCTGTGCCTGGCCAGACGAGAAGCCCGGCGCCGGCCCGCCGTTGATATCGGCGGCGAGGAATCCGTTATAGCGGTTCGCCCGCTCCGGACCCGTGCTCGGCTCCACCTTCAGAAGTGCCGAAAGCGGGATCATCTGGCCCGACGCCGAACGAACCTTCAGCTGACCGATATCTTCCGGCTGAGCGCGGAATTTCGCGTCGGCCTGCACACGGACGCTGTAGGTGCGGCCGAAGGCATTGAAGTCGTTCACATAGAGCGAGCCGAGATAGATCTGCAGCGTCTGGAAGACGTCGGTGACGGACACTCCGAGCTGCTCGGCCTTGGCGCGGTCGAGATCGGCATAGAGCTGCGGCACGTTGATCTGGAAGCTGGAGAACAGCCCGGCGAGCTCAGGCGTCTGGTAGGCCTTGGCAAGCACTGCCTTGGTCGCCTCGTCGAGCGCCTGGTTGCCCAAGCCTGCGCGATCCTCGATCTGCAGCTTGAAACCGCCCGTCGTGCCGAGACCGTTGACCGGCGGCGGCGGGAACATGGCGATGAAGGCATCCTGGATTGCGCCGAATTTCTGGTTCAGCGCCATGGCGATGGCGCCGCCAGAAAGATCCGGCGTCTTGCGCTCCTCGAAATCCTTCAGCGTCACGAAGACGATGCCGGCATTCGAGGAGTTGGTGAAGCCGTTGATCGACAGGCCGGGGAAGGCGATTGCATTGGCGACGCCGGGCTGCGCGAGCGCGATATCGGTCATGCGCTTGATGACGTCTTCCGTGCGATCGAGGCTTGCGGCATCCGGCAGCTGAGCGAAGCCGATCAGATATTGCTTGTCCTGCGACGGCACGAAGCCGCCGGGAACCGTGGTGAACATGCTGTAGGTCGCGCCGACCAGCGCCAGGTAGACCACCATGACGATGCTCTTGCGCGACACCAGGCCGCCAACACCTTTACCATAGGCATTCGAGCCTGCGCCGAAGACGCGGTTGAAGCCACGGAAGAACCAACCGAAGATCGCGTCCATGAAGCGCGTAAGCCAGTCCTTGGGCGCGTCGTGGCCCTTCAGCAGAAGGGCGGCAAGCGCCGGTGACAGGGTCAGCGAGTTGAAGGCCGAGATGACGGTCGAGATCGCGATCGTCAGCGCGAACTGACGATAGAACTGACCCGACAGGCCAGAGATGAAGGCGAGCGGCACGAAGACCGCGACGAGCACCAACGCGATCGCGATGATCGGACCGGACACTTCCTTCATCGCCTTATAAGTGGCCGCGCGCGGCGACAGACCATGCTCGATATTGCGCTCGACGTTTTCCACCACCACGATGGCGTCGTCCACCACGATACCGATCGCAAGCACCAACCCGAATAGACTGAGCGCGTTGATCGAGAAGCCGAAGACATACATGACCGCGAAGGTGCCGATGATCGAGACCGGAACCGCGATCAGCGGAATGATCGACGCGCGCCATGTCTGCAGGAAGACGATGACGACGAGGACGACGAGCGCGATGGCTTCGAGCAGCGTGTCGATGACCTTCTCGATCGAGGAGCGCACGAATTTCGTCGTATCGTAGACGATCTCGTATTTGACGCCCTCAGGCATGGCCAGTTGCAGCTGATCCATGGTTGCGCGCACATTGTCGGCGATTTCGATGGCATTCGAGCCGGGCGCCTGAAGGGCGGCCACGGCGACGGCCGGCTTGCCGTCGAGCAGCGACCTGAGCGTATAGTCGGCGGCGCCAAGCTCGATGCGGGCGACGTCGCGAAGGCGGGTGATCTCCCCATTGGCGCCCGTCTTGACGATGATGTTGCCGAACTCCTCGGGCGTGCGCAGGCGGCCCTGTGCATTCACGTTGAGCTGCAGGTCGACGCCCGGCTGGCTCGGCGACGCGCCGATAATGCCGGCGGCCGCCTGGACGTTCTGCGAGCTGATCGCGTTGCTGATGTCGCTGGCGGCAAGTTCATGCTCGGCGGCCTTCTGCGGGTCGATCCAGACACGCATCGAATAATCGCCGGCGCCGAAGACCTGCACCTGGCCGACGCCGGGGATGCGGGCGAGCCGATCCTTGATGTTCAAGGTCGCGTAGTTGCGAAGATAGGTGATGTCGTGGCTGTTCCCGTCGGAGACGAGGTTGACGACCATGATGAAGTCGGGCGAGCTCTTGACCGTGGTGATCCCGAGCGCGCGCACTTCCGCCGGCAGGCGCGGTTCGGCCTGGCTGACGCGGTTCTGCACGAGCTGCTGCGCCTTGTCGGGGTCAGTGCCGAGCTTGAAGGTGACGGTGACGTTGAGCACGCCGTCCGAGGTTGCCTGGCTCGACATGTAGAGCATGTCCTCGACGCCGTTGATCTGCTCTTCGAGCGGTGTCGCCACCGTTTCGGCAATGACGCTCGGATTGGCGCCGGGATAGGTGGCGCGCACGACGACCGACGGCGGCACGACGTTGGGATATTCGGAAATCGGCAGCGCGCGCAGGCCAATCAGGCCGGCAACCACGATGAGGACCGAAAGAACGCCGGCAAAGACCGGTCGGTCAACAAAGAATCTGGAGATGTTCATATCAAAGCCCTCTCCGGGGTGAACATGGATGCAACGTCCCTTTCCGGCGGTTTGGGGAGCCGCCGGTGGGTCCTGTCATTTCGGAAATTGGCCTTCCCCGAGAGGGGAAGGCTGCGTCTTACTGCGCGGTCGCGACTTTCTCTTCCATCTGCGGAATGACGACGGCGCCCGGACGGATGCGCTGCAAACCGTTGACGACGATCTTTTCGCCGGCGGTGAGGCCGCTTTCAACCACCCGCTGCCCCTCAGCCAGAGCGCCGAGCTGCACCTGCCGGTATGCGACCTTGTTGTCGCCGTCGACGACGAAGACGAACTTCTTGTCCTGGTCCGTGCCGACGGCGCGGTCGCTGATGACGATCTTGTTCTCAGCCTTCGGCTGGCCCATGCGCACGCGCACGAATTGGCCGGGGATAAGGCGTCCGCCCGGATTATCGAAGACGGCGCGCACGCCGATGGTGCCGCTCGATGCGTCGACCTCGTTGTCGATCAGCTGCAGCTTGCCCTTGATCGGCGTGCCTTCGTCGGCGAGCGTGCCGACCTCGACCGGAATCTCTTCGACGGGCGGCAGAGCGCCGTCCGTCTGCGGCAACTGGGCGAGAGCGCGGGTCACCATCTCTTCGCTGGCGTTGAAGCTCGCATAGATCGGATCGACCGAAACGAGTGTCGTCAGCGCAGGCGAAGCCGATCCGGCCGCAACCAGGTTGCCTGTCGTCACCTCGATCTTGCCGATGCGGCCGGAAACCGGCGCCCGCACCTGAGTGTAATCGAGATTGAGCTGAGCCGACTGCAACGCAGCCTGCGCTGATCGCAGTCCTGCCTGCGCCTCGGCCAGCGCGCTCTGGCGCTGATCAAGATCGCTCTGGGAGATGGTGCGGTTGTCGGACAGCCTGCGGCCGCGGTCAAGCTCGGTCTGCGCCAGGCTGACCTTGGCTTCGGCCGAAGCGACCTGGCCTTGAGCCTGCGCCACGCTAGCCTGGTAAGGAGCCGGATCGATGGTGAAGAGCAGGTCACCCTGCTTCACCAGCGCCCCCTCACGGAAAGCCACCGAAAGGATGGCGCCTTCGACACGGGGACGGACCTGGACACGATCGACCGCTTCGAGACGGCCGGAAAAGGTCTCCCAGGCCGTCACGTCGCGGGCTTCGACCATGGCCACCGTCACCGGTACGGCAGGAGGCTGCGCGGGAGCGGAAGCTGCCGTAGCCGTCGTGCTCATCGGCAGCTCGAAAAACAATGCAGCGCCTGAAACGGACGCAATAAGTCCTATGCCGGCGCCCACGAGGGCCCAGCGCTTGCTTCTGGACGTCATCAGTACTCTCCTTGCGGCCCCAGGCCGCCGAAATATCAGATCTTCTTCAATGCAATTGCGGTTGGACACTTACGTCCTGAAGGAAACTTCCGAAATGGCGGCTGACGTGTTCCTGCCAGTCGGGTGTCTCCCCAGATTTCCCACCATAAATCGAGGGCCAGCCCGTCCCGGCGGGAAGGACATGCTGGCGCACACCGACGCCGGCCTTTTTCAGGCGGGCACCGTAACCAAGTGTTTCGTCGTGCAGAGGATCATCCTCCGCGGTGAATATCAGCGCCGGCGCGAGGCCTGAAAGACGCGAACAGAGGCAGGGGGCCGCGTAGGGGTGGCAGCCGCCACCGCTCAGATAATGGCTCCAGCCGTCCGCCCAGCGCTGCCGCATACCGATCGCTTCGGCCTTGCGGATCGACGACGTGCCCATGAAGGGATCGAGCAGCGGTGAAATCAGTACCTGGCCGTCGAGCGCGTCCGGCATCTGATCGCGCGCCTTGAGCGCCACTCCGGCCGCGACATTGCCGCCCGCCTCCTCGCCGGCGACAAACAGCAGCGACTTCCGGTCGCCCAGACCGGCGGCGCGCTTGTTGGCGAGATAAGTGAAAACGGAGAAGGAGACTTCCAATGCCTTCGGAAAGAGGTTGCCGGACAGTGTGCTGTAGTCGACGGCGGCGACGATGGCGCCGGCTTTGGCGAGACTGACGGCAACCGGCCGGTCGACATTCGTTTCGCTGTCGAGAAATGCGCCCCCATGCAGGTAAAGCACGATGGGCGGACCCTTGCCGTAATCGGCGCCCTGGTAGACACGCGCGGAAACGGGGCCGATGGCCACCTTATCCAGCATCATGTCCTTCCATTCTACCGTCATCGGTCCGGTCTCTTTTGCACGCAACCGCAGGCACACAACACCTGCCGCTTGCATTTCGTATAAAAAAGATATTGTTATTCAGAACAGGGAATAAGAAGCAATATCACGATAACACTGTTCCGATTCTCGAATAATGGTGCAACGCAAACTGCGGACTTGAAACCGATGGATCAACTTTCGGCAATGCGCGTCTTCATCCGCGTCGTGGAGACGGGCAATTTCACCCGCGCCGCCGACATGCTCGCCATGCCCAAGGCGACGGTGACCAACCTCATTCAGGGTCTCGAAGCGCATCTGCGCACCAAGCTCCTGAACCGCACCACGCGCCGGGTCATGGTGACCACGGACGGCGCACTTTATTATGAACGCGCCGCCCAGATCATCTCCGAGCTGGAGGAACTCGATGGCAGCCTCTCCAATTCGCAAAGCCTGCCGAGCGGGCGGTTGCGCATCGAAATGAGCGGCGCTTTTGCCGACGCCATTATCGTTCCGGCACTTTGCGACTTCTACCAGCGCTATCCGGATATCCGTCTGGACCTAGGGGTCGGCGACCGCACGGTAGACTATCTGGTCGAAAACGTCGATTGCGCGCTGCGGGCCGGTACGCCCACCGATCAGTCACTGATCGCCCGGCGGGTTTCGGAGATGGAACTGATCACCTGCGCTTCGCCGAGCTACATTCAGAAATTCGGCATGCCCGAACGGCCGGAGGATTTGGAGACCACGCACTACTCCGTCAATTATTTCCGCGCCCAGAACAACCGAACGCTGCCTTTCGAATTTCGCAGGGGCAACGAAATGGTCGAGACGACCCCACGCTGCATTGCCTCGGTCAATGACAGCCGCACCTATCTGACCGCGGCCCTGACGGGGCTCGGCGTCGCGCAGGTGCCGACCTTCATGGCGCGTGAACCGATGCGGCGGGGCGAACTCGTCCGCGTGCTGCCGGACTGGCGCCGTGACCCGGTGCCGCTCTATGTGGTCTATCCGCCGAACCGCCACCTCAGCAACAAAGTCCGCGTCTTCGTCGATTGGCTGGTCAAGCTCCTGGTCGAGGCCAAGCTGAACGATTTCTAGAGCATGCCGCGCGGCGGCAAAACAGAGACGGCCCGGAAGGCAGAGAAACCTTCGACGGGCCGTAAAATTTGAACATCGAACCTGTCGCGCCGCAGACTGGACGCGGCAGGCTCTGGAGGTTCGGGAGAGAGCGTCAGGGAACTCCACTCTCTCGCGATAAAACAACTATAGGCACTCTCCACACGATTGTAAGGGGGGAGACCTACAATCTTCAATCACATGATTGCGATGAGGGCGCCTTCATCAGATCACGCCGCCGTTGGCGCGCAGTGTCTGACCATTGATCCAGCCGCCGTCCGGGCCGGCGAGAAAGGCGACTGCGGAGGCAATGTCCTCGGGCGATCCGAGCCGTTCCAGCGGATTCATCTTCGACATGCGGGTAATGAGTTCCTCCGTCTTGCCGTTCAGGAAAAGATCGGTCGCCACCGGCCCGGGCGCAATGGCGTTGACGGTGATGTTACGGCCGCGCATCTCCTTGGCCATGATTGCCGTCAGCGTTTCGACGGCGGCTTTGGTGGCGGCGTAAACGCCGTAGGTTTCGAGCTTCAAGCCGACGACCGAAGTCGAAAAGTTGATGACCCTGCCGCCATCGCGCAGACGCCGGGCCGCTTCCCTGAGTGTATTGAACGTGCCCTTGAGATTGACGCCGATCTGGCGATCGAAGTTTTCGTCGTCAGTCTCGGCGAGCGGCGACAGCATCATGATGCCGGCATTGTTGACAAGCACATCAACGCCGCCAAAGGCGCCTTCCGCAGCGTCGAACATCCGCCGGACGGCTTCAGCATTGCTGACATCCGCCTTGGCCGTCAGCGCCCTGCCGCCAGCCTGTTCGATCTCCCGGGCGAGGTCCTCGGCCGCTGCCGCACTGCCGGCATAATTGACGACGACGGTGAAACCCTCCCTGGCGAGGCGTCTGGCTACGGCCGCGCCGATACCGCGGGAAGCGCCGGTGACGAGTGCGACCTTGCTGTCTTTGTTGGAAGCCATTGTTCTTCTCCTTTTACGCCGCAGCGCGTTTTCGATGAGAAGAAGATGCGCCTTTTCTTCCGCCGGTTAATCGTGCATTCTCCGGCATCACTATCCGGAGAACACGAACAAACAAGATGGACAGATTCGATGCCATGCGTGTGTTCTGCCGTGTTGTGGAGCGCCGCAGCTTCACCCTCGCAGCGGAAGACACGGGCCTGCCGCGCTCGACCGTTACCGACGCGGTCAAGCAGCTCGAGGCCCGCCTCGGCGTGCGCCTGCTCCAGCGCACGACACGCCATGTCAGCCCGACGCTCGACGGCGAGGCCTACTACCAGCGCTGCCTGTCGATCCTCGCCGACATCGAGGATGCGGAAGGGGCCTTTGCCGGCGCCAGACCGAAAGGCCTGCTGCGTGTCGATGTGCACGGCACGCTCGCACGCCATTTCGTGCTGCCGAGCCTGCCGTCCTTTCTGGAGACCTATCCCGAGATCGAGTTCTATATGAGCGAAGGCGACCGGCTGGTCGATCTTGTGCGCGAAGGCATCGATTGTGTGCTGCGCGTCGGTACGCCTGCGGATAGCGACATGACCATCAGGCGTGTCGCCGTGCTTGATGAGATCACGCTAGCCTCTCCCACCTATGTCGCCGCCCGTGGCCTGCCGCAGCATCCGGACCGGCTTGCCGGCCACCGCATGGTCGGCTTCCGCTCCAGCAGCACCGGCGGTCTGCTGCCGCTCGAATTCATCGTCGATGGCGCGGCGCGCGACATAACCATTCCGGCGACCGTCACCGTCAACGCCGCCGAAAGCTATGTTGCTGCAGCGAGGATGGGCCTCGGCCTGATCCAGATCCCGCGCTACCACGCCGAAAAAGATCTGTCCGACGGCACGCTGGTCCAAGTGCTCGAGGATTTTCCGCTGACCCCCACGCCGGTCTCCCTGCTCTACCCCCGCAACCGCCAGCTTTCGCCGCGTGTGCGCGTCTTCATCGATTGGCTGGTGAAGGTCTTCGCTCGACAAAATTCCAAAAACACGCTTTGCTAACATGAGCGCGTTTGGGGGAACGGCCATGGCACTCAGCGATATCACCGTCTACCAGACGGAAGACGGCTTCGTCGTCGAATTCGGCGGTGAAGGCGAAGACAGCATTGCCGTAACGCTGCGAAGCGCACCCGAACTGACCTTGGAAAACGCGGTCGCGCGCGCCAAGGTCCTGCTTGCGGCAGCAATCGAACCAGCCCATGGCGACGGCGCGCGCAGCAAGGATCCGGCCTTGCTCGAAGAAGAATTGGAGGAGGGCCTGGAGGATTCCTTCCCGGCGAGCGACCCGGTCTCGGTTACATCATCCTCGATTCCCATGCGTGATCCGAATGCCGGCCGCTGACGCGGCCGGCCTCATCAAATGGTTTTGGGATGACGGCGACGGCAGCGAATGTTATCTGCTCGGTTATGACCGATGGTGGAATGACAAAGGGCGCGATCGGCGCCGGCGCGCTTGCCGGCGAAGGCCTCAGGGCGTTTTTCGAGCGCGACGCGATCACCGTGGCCCGCGACCTGCTCGGCTGCCATCTGAGCGTGGATGGCGCCGGCGGCCGCATCACCGAGACCGAAGCCTATTTCCCCGATGACGAAGCCTCGCACAGTTTTCGAGGGCCCACCAGGCGCAACGGCGCCATGTTCGGCCAGCCCGGCAATGTCTACATCTACCGCATCTACGGCATGTACTGGTGCCTGAACTTCGTCTGTCATCCGGGCTCGGCCGTGCTGATCCGGGCGCTCGAGCCGGAAACGGGAATTGCCGCTATGACGGAGCGGCGCGGCACTGATATGCTGACGGCGCTCTGCAGCGGCCCGGGCAAGCTCTGCCAGGCGCTCGGCATCGACATCGAAATCAACGACAGGCTGCTCGACCGCTCGCCTTACGCGCTGACACCCTCCGCGCCGGTGCCGATCGTCGCTGGCAAACGCATCGGCATCACCAAAAATGCCGAAGCACCATGGCGCTTCGGCATTCAGGGATCGCGATATCTCAGCAAGCCGTTTCGCTGATCACTCCATGACCGCACTGTGGTCGACGGCAGGCGCGGCCTTCGGCTTGCGCAGCAACAGCACCAGCGGAATGACCGCGAGCGACATCAACATCAAGAGCTTGAAATCGTCCATATAGGCGATGATGGTCGATTGCAGCGTGATCATCTCGTTGAGCGAAGCGCGGCCGGCGGCCGTGAGCGGGCTCAACCCCTGCGCCGCGGCCGCATTGAAGGCGTGGTTGAAAGGCGTCACATAGGCGGCGATCGACTCATGATTGCTCTGCGTGTTCTCGACGATCAGTGCCGAGACGATCGAGATGCCGACCGCCGAGCCGATGTTTCGCGACAGATTGTAGAGGCCGGTGCCGTCGCCACGCATTTGGGCGGGCAGCGTCGCGAAGGCGATCGTCGTCAGCGGCACGAAGAGAAAGCCGAGGCCGGCGCCCTGGATGAAGCCGACCGAGACGATCGTCCATTGCGAAACATCAGGCGTCCATCCCGTCATATCGTACATCGCCCAGGCTGTCAGGCCGAGACCGAGCACCAGCAGCAAGCGCGTATCGACCTTGCCGATCAGCCGCCCGACAATGAACATACAGAGCATGGTGCCGAGCCCGCGCGGCCCCATGACGATGCCGGCGGTGATGACGGGATAGCCCATCAGCGTCTGCAGATAGGGGGTCATCAGCGCCAGCGAGGCGAGGTAGGTGACGCCAACCACGAAGATGAAGATCATGCTCACCGTGAAGTTCTGGTCAAGAAACAGCTTCGGATTGACGAAGGATTTCTCTGCGGTCAGCGTGTGCACCAGAAGCAGATAGAAGGCGGCGGCGCAGACAATCGCTTCGACCATGATCTCGCCCGAAGAGAACCAGTCGAGCTGCTCGCCGCGGTCGAGGAAGAGCTGCAGCGCGGCGATGAACAGGCTCATCATCCCGAAGCCGAACCAGTCGAGTTTGGCGAGTGCATCCCGCTTGGTCTCGGCAACGAAGACGACGATGCCCATGAAGGCGAGCGCGCCGATCGGCACGTTGATATAGAACACCCAGCGCCAGCTGATATTGTCGGTCAGCCAGCCGCCGATGACCGGGCCGAGCACCGGCCCGACCATGACCGAGACGCCGAAAAGCGCCATGGCCGAGCCGCGTTCCTCCACCGTATAGATGTCGAGGAGAATGCCCTGGGAAAGCGGCACCAGCGAGGCGCCGAACAGGCCCTGCAGCAGGCGGAAGGCAACGATCTGGTTCAGCGATTGCGCCAGGCCGCAGAGAACGGAGGCGGCCACGAAGCCAGCGATAGCGACGAGCAGCACGCGCTTGCGGCCGAATTTGGCGGCGAGGAAACCGGAGGGCGGCGTCATGATCGCCGCCGCAACGATATAGGAGGTGAGCACCCAATTGATCTGGTCGGCGGAGGCCGACACGCTGCCCTGGATATAGGGCAGCGCCACGTTGGCGATCGTCGTGTCCAGCGCCTGCATGATGACGGCGAGAATGACGCAGGCCGTGATCGCGCCGCGATTGGCGACCCGGGTCGCCGGAGATGCGGGAGCGTTACTCATGGTCCTTGCCCTGAGGCCGGCCCAGAAGCGTGTTGACGAAATCGGGCAGGCCGCGGGCATGGCCGGTATCGACATCGACGACCGTGCTCATGCCGACGCGCAACGGCGGCTTGCCTGCGGCATCCTCGATGCTGACGCGCATCGGAATGCGCTGCACGACCTTCACCCAGTTGCCGGTGGTGTTCTGCGCCGGCAGCAGCGAGAAGCTGGAACCCGAAGCCGGGCTGATGCTCTCGACCTTGCCCCTCCAGCTCACGCCGGGATAAGTGTCGACATGGATCTCGGCCGACTGCCCAGGCTTGACGTAAGTCAGCTCGGTTTCCTTCGGGCTGGCGGCTATCCACAAATGGTCGGTAGCGACGAGCGAGAAGGCCTGCTGCGAGGCCTGCAGGTAGGAGCCGACCTGCAGCGCGTTGACATTGGTGACGATGCCGTCGAAGGGCGCCTTGACGACACTGTGGTCGAACTCGCGCTGGGCGTTGTCGACCTGCGATTTGGCCTGCAGGTAGAGCGGGTTTTCCTCGACCGGCTGGTCGGCCCTGCCGCCGAGCTGGGCGAGCGTCGTTGCTGCTTCCGCCTTGGCGACGGCAACCTTCTGCTGAGCGGCCTCGAGATTGTGCTTGGCCTCGTCATAGGCGGATTGCGTCGCGCTGCCGTTGTTGACGAGGGCCTGCTGCCGGTCGAACTGATCCTGGTAATAGGGCAGATCGGCTTGCGCCTGCGTGATCTCGGCAAGCGACTGCTGATAGCTGGCCTTGAGGTTCATGATCTGATTGCGCTGCACGCCGAGCTGCGCTTTGGCGCCGTCGAGCGCGATCTTGAAGGAATCGGCCCTCAGGCTGAAGAGCACCTGCCCCGCCTTGACCGCCTCGTTTTCATGCACGTCGATCCGGTCGACGATGCCCGAGACATCCGTGGTGACCCCGACCATATCGGCCTGGACATAGGCGTTGTCGGTCGACATCACCTGACCGCCATTGACGTAATAATAACCGCCGACAACGAGCGCGACCGGCAGCAGGGCGAAGAGAACGGGCCGCGTGAGACTGCGCCGGCGGCGGACCTTGTTGCCGCCAGGCGCAGCCACGGCGACAGCCGGCGCTGAACTGGATGAAGGCGCTTCGGCTACCGTTTCCTGCTGTTTCGCTTCATTTTCTTCAATAGGTGACTTTGCATTGGCGTCGGCAACGACGCGGAGGGGAGATTGATCAGCCATCGTTCATCTCATTCTCGTCAACCGGGGTCCGGCATGCCTGGACCAGGTTGGTCTTCATTATGGACAGGATGTGGAAAAGCTGCTCACGCTGCTCGACCGAGACACCTTCCAGCGCCTCTGCGCGGGTCACATCGCCAAGTTCGCGCATTTCGGCGAGCAGAGGATGCGCTTCGTCGCGCATGTAGAGCAGCCAGATCCGCCGGTCAGTCGGATGCTGGCGGCGCTCAATGAGCCCGCGTTCAGCGAGTTTGTCGAGAATACGCACCAGCGTGATCGGCTCGACTTCGAGAATTTCGGCAAGGCCGCCCTGATGGATGCCCTCGTTATTCGAGAGATAGGCGAGCGTCTGCCATTGCGAACGGGTCAGCCCAAGACACTTGGCGCGTTGCTCGAAGCGCTTGCGCAGCAGTCGTGCGACATCGTGGAGAAGGAATCCGAGTGTGGGCGTGGCGTTCATGGAAACCTATGCCGGATATTTATAAGCATACTTATGATGTGCTCACATATATTGAGCGCAGGCGCTCGCACAAGAGCGTAAGCCGCAGATTCTGCAACCGGAGCCAAAATGCCGCAGCCCGCAGCCGGCAGCTTGCCGTCCCTCACAGCTTTAGGCTCGAACGGTGGCCGTGGCATCGCCTGGCCCTAGTTTCTGGCAAGAACTATCCGCTGAAATGGTCTGGAGGGCCTATGGCGTTCTTCGAAAGCATGCTGACGCTGCTCTTGGTGGCGATCATCTTCCTGCAATTCTCCAGGAAGTTCCGCGTGCCTTATCCCACCATGCTGGCAATCGCCGGCATCATTGTCGCTGCTTTCCCGTGGGCTCCGGAGGTGGCGATCGATCCCAGGCTTGCGCTGGCGCTCTTCATCGCACCCGTACTTTTCGACGCCGCCTACGATTTGCCGCCGAGGACGTTGAGGCGCAACTGGCTGCCGCTCTTTTCGCTTGCCGCAATCGCCGTCATTTTGACGGCCGCGTCCGTTGCCGCAGTCGGCGTCGCAATGGCCGGTCTGCCGCTTGCCGTGGCCGTCGCACTCGGCGCCATCGTGGCGCCGCCGGATGCGGTCGCGGCGACCGTCATGCTCGACCGCTTCAATCTGCCCCGTCAGACCTATGTAATTCTCAAGGGCGAGAGTCTGCTCAACGATGCCGTCGCCCTCCTCATCTTCAGCGCCGCAGTGGCGGCCGCCACCAACCCCGCCTTCCTGACCAGCATTCTGGCAGAATTGACGCTGGCAGCGCCGGGTGGTCTCATCCTCGGTTATCTTCTTGGCCGTCTCTACATGATCGTTGGTCTGAAGCTCGCTGGCACGCTCGGCGGCACATTGCTCGAGTTCGTCGCCACGTTCGGCACGTGGATCATCGCCGAGCGACTGCACCTTTCGGCGATCCTGGCGATCGTCGCATATGCCATGGTGATCGCCCGCTACATGCCGGAGCGGCAGACGGCCCGCCACCGCATTCATTCCTATTCGGTTTGGGAAGCCGCGGTTTTCCTGCTTAACGTGCTCGCCTTCCTGCTGATGGGCTTGCAGGTCCGCCAGATCGTCCTCGATCTCGATCCCGGCCGGCTGAGTTTTGCGATCAGCTTGGCAACCGCGGTCTTTGTCACCGTCATCGTCGTGCGCCTAGCCTGGGTGCTCGTCTATAACCGCGCCATCACCTTTCTTGCCGAGCGCGGTCTCACGACACAAGCCGCTCCCTCATTTGCTGCGAGCCTGCTTGCCGGCTGGTGCGGCATGCGCGGTCTCGTCACGCTCGCAACTGCGCTCGCCCTGCCGATCGACTTCCATGATCGCGATATTATCCTGCTCAGCGCGCTGGCCGTCGTTCTCGGCACGCTCATTGTCCAGGGGCTGACGCTCGGGCCGCTGATCCGCTTCCTGAAATTCGATCCGGACAAATCCCTGAACCGCGATCTCACCAAAGCCCGCGTGGCATTGATCGACGCGGCTCTTGCCGAGCTTGAAGGCGAGGACAAATCCACCCGAATCCTGCGCGACGTTTACACCTCGGAGCGTGAGATTGCTGCCGACGGAAGACACCCGCGCGAAGTCAGCAGGCTCGATAGGCAGCGCCGCAGCGTCATCGCCGCGAAACGCCGAAAACTGGCGGAGATGCGTCGTGCCGACGAGATTGATGACGATGTTTTCCATGCGTTGGAACAGGAGCTCGACTGGGCAGAGCTCGCCGTCCTGCCGCCCGGCCGCGACGAAATCGTCGAGAGCTGACGCCGCCCATGAGTTTTGACGGATCGCTGAACGGCAGCCAATTGGCATTTGCTATTTTTCGCCGCTGCCGTTTATATCCAGTTTCATAGCGTTACGATTTTTCCGATTTGCATTGCATGCCGGCCTTCCTTTCCAGAATTGAACGCCGGGGGAAATCACGGAGGCAAGGCCTTCGTTCAAAGCAGCAAGACATGAATAGCATCACTTCATCTTAAGTTCGGTGGCAGTCGATCGGCCATCGCGATTGGAGGGACCGATTATGACTTTCGCGCTTCGACCGATATTGATGCTCGGCTGCATCGCCACGTTCATGCCTCTGGTCGCGATGGCGCAGGGCGCACCGTCCGCCCCTCCCCCTGTCACGGTCGCAAAGCCGGTGGTGCGCGATGTCATCGACAATGACGAATTCATCGGCCGTTTCCAGCCGGTCGACGAAGTCTCCGTGCGTTCGCGCGTCGGGGGCTACCTACAGGAAGTCCATTTCGAGGACGGCGCCTTGGTCAAACAGGGCGACCTGCTTTTCGTCATCGACCAGCGGCCGTTCGTCACCGCGCTCAACCAGGCAAAGGCCACGCTTGAAGCGTCGCAGTCCACTCTTGTCTTCGCCGACGCTCAGTACAAGCGCGCCCAGTCTCTCGCTTCGAGCGGCAGCCAATCCGCGCAGACGCTCGACGATCGCCGCCGCGAATTCGATTCCGCTGAGGCCAATGTCCGCGGCGCTCAGGCCGCGGCCGACCGCGCGGCTCTCGATCTCGAATATACCGAGATCCGGGCGCCACTCAGCGGCCGTATCGATCGCCGCTTGCTCTCGACCGGCAATCTCGTGCAGGCCGACCAGACGGTGCTCACGACGATCGTCTCCCTCGATCCAATCGACTTCTATTTCGATGTCGACGAGCGCCGCCTGCTGAATTTCGCCGACACCGCACGCAAGCAGGGCAAGGACCTGCAGCTCGGAGGCGGCGGTGTCGACGTATCCGTCACGATCTCCGATCCGACCGCCAAACCTTTTATGGGGAAGCTCGATTTTGCCGAGAACAGGGTGGACAACGAGAGCGGCACCATCCGCATCCGCGCCCGCCTTGCAAATCCTGATCTCGTCCTGCAGCCGGGCCTGTTCGGCCGTGTGCAGGTCGCAGCCTCCAATACATACAAGGCCATCCTCGTCCCGGACGAGGCTATCGGCTCCGACCAGAATGAACGTGTCGTCTATGTGGTCGATGCGCAAGGCAAGGTTTCGACCAAGCCCGTGAGGCCCGGACCGCGGCTCTACGGCTATCGCGTCATCCGTGAAGGCCTCGACGGCAACGAGACGATCATCGTCAACGGGCTGATGCGCGCCCGGCCTGGCTCGACCATCACGCCGCAGATGAGCGAGCTGCCGCAGGAGCGGCAGGACACTGCGCCCGAATCCGCGAATGCGGAGACCGGACAATGAGATTTGCGCACTTTTTCGTGGACCGGCCGATCTTCGCGGCCGTCATTTCCATCCTCTTTCTGGTCGTCGGCGGCATCGCCTATACGCAGCTGCCGGTCTCTCAATATCCGGAGATCGCGCCGCCCACCATCGTCGTGCGCACCTCCTATCCGGGCGCCGACCCGCAGACCATCGCCGACACCGTTTCGACCCCACTCGAGCAGCAGATCAACGGCGTCGAAGACATGCTTTACATGTCTTCCTATTCCAGCGCCGACGGCGCCATGTCGCTGACGATCACCTTCAAGCTCGGCACCGATCTAGATAAGGTGCAAGTCCTAGTCCAGAACCGCGTTTCCATCGCCCTTCCCCGCCTTCCCGAGGAAGTCCAGCGCCTCGGCGTGACCACGGACAAGAGCTCGCCCGACCTGATGATGGTGGTGCACCTCCTGTCGCCATCGCATCGCTACGACCAGCTCTACGTCTCCAACTACGCCCGCAACCGCATCCGCGACGTGCTCGTGCGTCTCGACGGCGTCGGCGACGTGCAGATCTTCGGCGAACGCCAGTATTCGATGCGCATCTGGCTCGATCCGGAAAAGCTCTCCGCCTACGGCATGACGTCCGACGACGTCGTTTCGGCCTTGAGGGACCAGAACGTCCAGGTATCGGGCGGCAAGATCGGCGCACCGCCGGTGACCGGCAGGAACGCGTTCGAATATACGGTGCGAACGGACGGGCGCTTTTCCGATGTGCGCGAGTTCCGCTATGTCATCGTCAAATCGACGGGAGCAGGCCGGCTCGTGCAGCTGCAGGATGTAGCCCGTATCGAACTTGGCGCCCAGGACTACGTCACCAACAGCTATCTCAACAACGACCCTGCGGTCGCGCTCGGCGTCTTTGCCCGGCCGGGAACCAATGCACTCGACACGGCCCACCAGGTCCAGACGCTGATGAAGGATATTTCCCAGAATTTCCCGGAAGGCCTGGAATATCGCATCGTTTACGACACGACCGAATTCATCTCGGACTCGATCAACGAGGTCTATAGAACCATCGCCGAAGCGGCCATCCTGGTGGCTATCGTCGTTCTGGTTTTCCTGCAATCCTGGCGGACCGCGATCATACCGATCGTCGCCATTCCCGTATCGCTGATCGGCACCTTCGCGGTTCTGCTCGCCTTCGGCTTTTCGCTCAACATGCTGACGCTCTTCGGCCTCGTGCTGGCGATCGGCATCGTCGTCGACGATGCGATCGTGGTGGTGGAAAACGTCGAGCGAAATCTGGCGCGCGGAATGACGCCGAAGCAGGCGTCGCACGTGACGATGGACGAAGTCGGAACCGCTGTCGTGGCGATCTCGTTGGTCCTGATCGCGGTATTCGTGCCGACGGCTTTCATCCCCGGTATATCGGGCCAGTTCTACAGGCAGTTCGCCGTGACGATCTCCGTCACCACTGCCATATCGGCCTTGAACTCCCTGACGCTTTCGCCGGCCCTCGCGGGCATATTGCTGAAAGCCCATGATCACCAGACGAAGCGCAAGAGCATCGCCTCACGGCTGGGGACAGGTCTTGCAAGCGGCTTCAATCGCGGCTTCGACCGGATGAGTTCGGGCTACTCATGGATTGTCCGGCACCTTGTCAGAAGCTGGGTAGGCCTGACCTGCTCGATGCTCGCCTTTGCCGCCCTTCTGGGCGCAACATGGTACATGAGCACCAGGGTTCCCTCGGGCTTCATCCCCACTATGGACCAGGGTTACGCGATCATCGTCGTGCAGCTTCCCGACGGTGCCTCGCTTGCGCGTACCGATGCAGTCGTCAAGAAGGTGGGCGATATCGCCCGAACCGTGCCCGGCGTCGGCAACGCCGTGCAGTTTGCCGGCTTCAGCGGAGCGACGTTTACCAATGCTTCGAATTCGGGCGTTGTCTTCGTTCCGTTCAAATCCTTTGCCGAACGCGAGGAAGGCGGAGAGAACGCCAACAAGATCATCGGCGAACTCTTCGGCAAGCTGCAGAGCATCCAGGAAGCCTTCATCATTGCCATCCCGCCGCCGTCCGTGCGCGGCGTCGGCAACTCCGGCGGCTTCAAGATGCAGATTTCCGATCTTGAAAACCCTGATATGACGCGCGTGCTCGGCCTTGCCCGCCAGATGATGGGGGCGGCGGCTACGACCGAGGGTCTCACCGGTGTCTTTACGACGTTCTCCGATGCCAGTCCGCAATATTTCCTGTCGATCGACCGCGACAAGGCGCGCTTCCTGAACGTGCCGATCCCCAATATCTTCAATGCGCTTTCGGTCAATCTCGGCGTCGCTTACGTCAATGATTTCAACGCGTTCGGCCGTGTCTACCAGGTTCGCGCCCAGGCCGACCGACAATACCGGATGGACAAGGAAGACATCCTCGCCCTGAAGGTGCGCTCGGCCACCGGTGCGCTCGTGCCTTTGGGAACGCTGATGGACATTCAGGATTCCAGCGGACCGGCGCTTGTCCAGCGCTATAACATGTATGTCTCGGTGCCGCTCCAAGGCAATCCGACCCCCGGCACCTCGACCGGCGATGCCATCAAAAAGATGGAGGAACTGGCCGCCAAGATCCTGCCGCCGGGAACGACTTTCGAATGGACGGAACTCGCCTATCAGGAGACTCATACCGGCAACACCGCCGTCTATATCTTCGCCCTCTCCGTCATTTTCGTCTTCCTGGCGCTGGCCGCCCAATATGAAAGCTGGGTTCTGCCACTTGCGATCATTCTCATCGTTCCGCTTGCTGTACTCGCGGCACTGATTGGAGTGTGGCTCAGAGGCATGGACAACAACGTCCTGACCCAGATCGGCCTGATCGTCCTGATCGGACTGGCGGCGAAGAACGCCATTCTGATCGTCGAATTTGCAAGACAGGCGGAAGAGGAAGGCAAATCGCCGGTGGAGGCCGCGATCGAGGCCAGCCATCTTCGCCTGCGCCCGATTCTGATGACGGCATTCGCCTTCATCTTCGGCGTTCTGCCGCTTGCCATCGCCACCGGCCCCGGTGCCGAAATGCGTCAGTCACTCGGAACAGCCGTTTTCTCGGGCATGCTCGGCGTGACGCTCTTCGGCCTGTTCCTGACGCCGGTCTTCTACGTCGTGCTGCGCGGCCGACGCCGCAGCCGCTTGGTTGAAAGGCCTGTCGAAGCCGTTCCGGCCGAAAGGGAGACAGTCTGATCACTCTAGCCTGTCGCGCAAAAGTGTGCAGCGGTTTTGCGGCAACGACATGTTTGAAAACTAAGGCTCAAGCGCAGGGGAGAATCTGAAAGATTGCGACGCGCCTTATGACACAGCCTCGTGCTGGGACGATGTCAGGTGGAAAACAAATGCACCCGGCCCTGCCAGAACCGTGCGACGGTCAGCTTGCCGCTGCGAAAGGCGCGTGTATCGAGATTGAGCCGCCTCGGGCGAATGTCAGGCTCATCGCTGGGCGTATGGCCATGCACGACGAGCTTCGGCAAAGGAACCCTGCTTTCGAGAAAGCGGTGGCGGATAAGGACCAGGTCCTCCTCCGTCTGAGCGGAGAGCGGCAGCATCGGATCGATGCCGGCATGCACGAACACCACGCTCGGTGTGTCCAGCATGATCGGCAGCGCCCGCATGAAATCGATATGCGTATGCGGCAGCGACTGCCGCAGAAAGGCGTCGAGCTGCGCGCCGGAGGGGAAGACGAGCGGCAGATGCTCCGGATCGAGCCCATAGGATTTAAGCGATTCCGCCGATCCCATCCGCATCCAGTCGTCATAAGGGAGCCAGCCGTCGACATAATCGAGCATGGCGATCTCGTGATTACCGGCAAGACAGATACGGTCGAAACCATCAGGCGGCGGCTCCATGAGGTGAGTAATGACCTGTGCCGATTCCGGGCCCCGGTCGATATAGTCACCCAGCGTCACGATCAGCTTTTGCCCGGGCAATCGCGCGCCATCTTGCAGAATCGCCTCCTCAGCCTTCAGAAGCAGGTCGTAGCGGCCGTGAATGTCGCCGATCGCATAAGTTGGAATCTCGGCGATATCCAGCGTCAGGCGCGGTCTCGGCTGGCGCCCCATTTTCCAAACCTCGCTATGGCGAGCAAGTGCTTCACCCATCATATTCCTCGATTGGATAGCCCGGTTAACCATAAGTAGAGTGCAAGGCGAGGCGATCAAGTTGGTGAGAAAATTCGAAGCTTTGGGTTTTTCTGGAAAAACCGTTCTTATCATCCGGAGGAAAATCCCTCACTCCTGTCACCCGTCGAGGAAAGAGTGAGCGATGGGAACAGTATCGCAGTTTCAAGACCGCATCCGGCCGCCGGCACGCCGCATCGAAAATGAAGAGGAGGCGATATCCACGGCTCGCAACCTCGCCGACACATTCCGTCACCAGGCAAGCGAGCGCGATATCAGCCGCATCCTGCCTTTTGCCGAGCTCGACGCGCTGTCGGTCTCGGGTTTGACGGCAATCTCTGTTCCGCCCGAACATGAAGGGCTCGACGTGCCGAACGCCCTGCTGGCCGAAATCATCGCGATCATTGCCGAGGCCGACGCCTCGATCGGCGAGACCATGGAAAATCACTTTTCCGTCCTGGAAACCCTCCGCACCCAGGCGCCCGAGGATCTGAAGGCATCGCTGTTTACCCGTGTGCTGCTCGGCGACCGCTTCGCTGGCGCAACCGTTGCCGACGGCAGCGAGCTGTCGCCCGAAGGATCGGGGTACCGCCTGAGCGGACGGATGCGGCAGGCGCCCGGTATTCTCTACGCCGATTGGATTGCCGCTGACCTCACACTTCCGCCCGGCCGCCCTGTGACGCTTTACTTCAGCCGCAACAGCGAGGACGTGCAGGTGGTCGATGATTGGGACGGTTTCGGTCAGCGCACCAATGGGTCGGCAACGACGATCGCCGGCGCAGTGCATGTTGATGCCGGCACAATCGCGCCGGCCCCCTCGTCCGCATATTCGACGGGCATTTCGCTCGGCCTGCTGCTTAAGGCGGGCGTAGGCCTCGGCATCGCGCGAGCCGCATGGGCCGACCTGATGACAGCTATTGGCGATCGCACCGTCTTCCCCTCCCGGCTCGGCGAACACGCTGTCGGCATCGAAATCACGGCGGCAGCTCTGGAGCGGGCGGGCCGCAAACTCGATATTGCCCAGGTCAATCCTGTAGAGGCGGCGATGGCGGACGCCTATTTTTCTGCCTCGGCGGCCGCAATAACTGCCGGGGAAACGGCCCTTAGCGCCGCAAATGCGCTGTTCGAACTTGCGGGCGAAGCGTCAACCGGCATCGGCCTCAATCTCGACCGCCATTGGCGCAATGCACGTATCCACGCGCTGTCGCTGCCGCGCGATCGATTGCTGCACCGCGCCGGCGACCATATGTCAAGATGAGCGCTGAACGATCACAGCATGACGCCCTGGGAGTAACGCAGACCACACGAAACAAAGCGTCTCAGCTGGCGGCGGAGATCGGCAGTTCATCCCCGGTGTCCTCAATGCGGCCACCGGCGGCGACGAATTGGTCGAGGGTCATATTGTCCAGAATGGCGGCGATCGCGTCCCGAACATCGGTCATCGAACGCCGCACTTGGCAGGTTTCCGGGTCGGCGCAGTCGTCGCACGCCTCGTAAGCCGTGCGGCTGGCGCAACGGATCGGCGCGAGCGGACCATCGAGCGTGCGGATGACATGGCCGATACGGATCTCGGATGCCGGCCGAGAGAGAGAATACCCGCCGCCAGGGCCTTTCTTTGAACGCAGGATTCCGACATTGCGCAGTTCGAGCAGGATCGTGTCGAGAAACTTCTTCGGAATATTGTTCCGCGCCGCGACGTCATTGATGAAGGCGGTCTCGCCCGGCGCCAGACGCGCCAGATCGACCAAGGCCTTGAGGCCGTATTTTCCCTTCTTCGTCAGCATCGTCGTCGCCTTTTGGAAACCGAAATATTTGCCCGTCAATAGCAGCCAAATAACGTCGAAATCGTGAAGATACAACAAAATAGCTAATATTTATAGCTTGTATCGGCAACGTCCCCGGTCGGCTCTTTGCGGCAGCTTCGATCAAATTGTCTTCAGCATGCCGCCATCGACGAAATAGGTCGATCCGATACAATAGCTCGCCCGCTCCGAACTCAGAAAGACGAAGAGATTCGCCAGTTCTTCCGGTGTGCCGAAGCGTTTGGAGGCGGCATGTTCATTGGCAACGCTCTGCAGGTAGCCTTCCCAGTTTCCGCCGCTTTCGGCCGTCAGCTGCTTGGCGGTCTTGATCCAGTCGGGCGTCAGGATCAAGCCGGCGTTGATGCAGTTGACGCGGATATTGTCCTGGATGAGCTCGGTCGAGAGTGTCTTCGAAAACATCATCAGCGCCGATTTGCTGACATTGTAGATCGGCTCGTACCAGAGCGGCTGGACGGCGCAGATCGAGGCATTGTGCAGGATCACCCCGCCGCCGCGTTTCTTCATCTGCGGTGCGATGCCGCGCGCAAGCCTGACGGCGGCCATCACATGCAGGTCCCAATAGGCCTGCCATTTCTCATCAGGCGCCTCCATGACGGTCTCGTTCGATCCGGTGCCGGCATTGTTGATGAGGATATCGGCGCCTCCCTTTTCGGCAGCCGCCGCAATGATCGCCTCGGTTCCCTCAACTGTCGCCACATCTGCGGCGACAGCGACGGCGCTGACGCCGAATTTCTCGGCGATGCGGACGGCTTCCGCCTCCAGCCGTTCGCCGCCGCGCGCCGCCAGAACGAGGTCTGCGCCCTCAGCCGCCAGCCCTTCGGCGATCGCGAGCCCGATGCCGACCGACGCGCCTGTTATGACGGCGATCTTTCCCTTCAATCCCAGATCCATATCTTCCTCCCGAAGCGGCCAGCGATCCCGGCCCTAGATTAGGGGATGAGTGTTCCGTCAATGAATCCGGGCGTCAAGCACCCAAACGTCTCTTGCGGCAGGCTCCGTTCTGTCGCAGCCTGCATCCGCACCGGGAGGAATTTTCATGCGACGTTATTCAGCCTGCATAGAATGGCTGTTTGCCGAAGAGGGCGACAGCTTTGCCGACCGCATCCGTCGCGCCCATGCCGGCGGCCCGACGGCGATCGAATTCTGGCGCTGGACCGACAAGGATCTGGATGCGATCGAGACAGCGCTGAAGGAAACCGGCCTTGCCGTCACCAGCCTCGTCGCCGAGCCGATGATCGCACTGACCGATGCCGCCAACCGGCAGGCCTGGCTGGCGGGCCTTGCGGAATCCGTCGCAGTCGCCAAACGCCTCGGCGCGCCGGTGCTGATCGCCCAGGCCGGCGACGATCTGGCCGGCTTCAGCCGTGATGAACAGCGCGTGGCCCTCACCGACACCCTGAAATCAGGCGCCGATATCCTGGAAGGGAGCGGCGTGCGGCTCGGCGTAGAACCTCTCAACATCCGTATCGACCATATCGGCTACTTCCTCGATTCGACCCGCGAAGGCCTCGACATCGTCGATGACGTCGGCCGCCCCGAGATCGGTATCGTCTACGACATCTACCATTCCGCCGTGATGGACGAACGCACCGAAGACGTGCTGGACGGCCGCCTCGACCGTGTTTTCCACGTCCATGTCGCCGATCATCCCGGCCGCAACGAACCGGGCTCCGGCGGCATCGACCTCGCCCATCGCCTCAACTGGATCTTCGCCAACGGCTATGACGGCGCCGTCGGCCTTGAATACCGGCCAACGAGGGCCGGCGCGGACGCGGTCAAAGCCGCGATCGCCTCGCTAAACGGCTAGGAGCCGGTGCCTTCTGCGAAAGCCTCAAGCTCCGGGTCGAATTCGACCTCGACGACATTGTTGAAGACAGCGGTCGCCAGCATGATGCCGGCGAAGGCGACGAGATCGACGAGCGCCTTGGTTTCGTAGCGTTCTTTCAGCCTTTCCCAGAGCTCGGCCGGAACGGCGTTTGAATCGGCGACAACAGCCCTGCCGAAGGCATCGAGCAGCGCCTCCGCTTCGGAAAATTCCATAGCATCGGGATCAAACCCCTTGTTGATCAGCGCCCTGCGAAAGAAGGTGATGGCAATCTTCGATTTCGCCGCCTTCGAGATCGCATGCGAGAAGATCCAGATCTCGCGGTCGCTGATGACAGGATCGAGCTCGGCCCGCATCGTAAACCATTCGGCATAGATGCGATGGGCGACCGGCGAATGGAGGAGCGTCCGCTTCATGTTGGTCATGCGTCCGCGCAGTCTGATTTCTTCATCATGCGCCGCGCGAACCTCAGGCGAAGCGGTGTCGTAATCGATCTGCGGGAGGTGGCTCATCGGCTCCGCTCTTTCTGCTGCATCAAGGTAAATTCGGTTGGCCGTCGCGGTAGTCCCGCCTAGACTGATCCGATCAAGGCGGAGGCTAGGCATGAGCGGCGACCACCAGCATTCTCACATCGACTGGCGCGAACACGGCGTCAAGGTCATTCCCGGCAATTCGCTCGACCCGAACACCGCGCAGACCCCGGGCATGAACCGCGCGACCGCGATCAACCATGCCCGTGCCGGCGCAGAGAAAATCTGGGCCGGCACGGTGACGATCCATGCCAATGCGAAAACCGGCGCCCACCATCACGGCGATCTCGAAAGCATCATCTACGTCGTCAAGGGCAAGGCCCGCATGCGCTGGGGCGAGCATCTGGAATATACCGCCGAAGCCGGCCCCGGCGACTTCATCTATGTTCCGCCCTATGTGCCGCATCAGGAGATCAATGCCAGCCGCGACGAGACGCTGGAATGCGTGCTCGTTCGCTCAGGCCAGGAACCGGTCGTCGTCAACTTAGATATCGAACCGGTCGAGAAACCGGAAGACGTCGCCTGGATCGATCCCATCCACCGCTGACGCCGCTCAGGCGTGAACGGCGCCGGCGCTGTTCACCGCCGGGTTTTCGATGATCCGGCCGGTATCGGCGGCATAGAGGTGGATCGCATTGTGATCGATCGCGATACCGATCGGATCCCCCGATTTCACGGTCACGGACTCGGTCAGCGCCACGGCAAAGGGCAGCCCGTCGAAATCGGCATGAACGACGCGGCTTGCGCCGAGCTCTTCGATGAAATCGGCCGTTGCCACCAATGCGCCGGGCGCATCCGGGGCCACCAACCGGGCCGCCTCGGCGCGCATGCCGAGCACGACGCGTTTGCCCTTCAGCGGCGCGGCGCGTTCGCGCGGCAGCGCGATCTTGCGACTCTGGTCGTAGACGAAGACGCCCTCGTCGTTGATCGTGCCTTCGAGAAGGTTCATCGCCGGCGTGCCGACAAAACCGGCGACGAAGCGCGAGACCGGATGATGATAGACCTCTTCCGGCGTGCCGACCTGCTCCACCCTGCCGCCGTTCATCACCACCAGCCGGTCGGCCAGCGTCATCGCCTCGGTCTGGTCATGGGTGACGAAGATAGAGGTGGCGCCGAGACGGCGGTGAAGGCGGCGGATCTCGGCGCGCATGGCGATGCGCAGCTTGGCGTCGAGGTTCGACAGCGGCTCATCGAAGAGGAACACCTTCGGTTCGCGGATCATCGCGCGCCCCATGGCGACGCGCTGGCGCTGGCCGCCGGAAAGCGCGGCCGGGCGGCGGTCGAGGAAAGGTTCGAGGCTGAGCGCCTTGGCGACCTCGGCGATGCGCCGATTGCGTTCCGCCTTCGCAACGCCCGCAACCTTCAAGGCATAGCCGATATTCTCGGCGACGGTCATATGCGGATAGAGCGCGTAGTTCTGGAACACCATGGCGCAGCCGCGCTCGCGCGGCTCGAGCTGGTTGACGACGCGGCCGTCGATGGCGATTTCACCGCCGCTGATTTCCTCCAGTCCGGCGATCATGCGCAGCAGCGTGGACTTGCCGCAGCCGGACGGACCGAGGATGACGATGAATTCGCCGGACTGGATCTCCAGATCAACGCCATGAACGACAGGATGTTTGCCGTAGCTCTTCTTCACATCACGGATTGAGATCGGTGCCACAGGACTGTTCCTTCACTTCTCGGTGGAGATGAGGCCGCGCACGAACCAGCGCTGCATCAGGATGACGAGCAGCAACGGCGGCGACATGATGATAAGTGTACCGGCCATGGCGACGTTCCAGTCAGGCAGGCCGAATTCGGACGGGATAAGGGTCTTCAGCTGCGTCACCGCAATGCCGAAATTCGGATCGGTGGTAACGAGCAACGGCCAGAGATACTGGTTCCAGGCCCAGACGAACATGATGGTGAAAAGCGCGATCATATTCGACCGCGACAACGGCAGCAGTATATCGACGAAAAAACGGACGGCGCCGGCGCCGTCCATCTTTGTTGCCTCGGCGAGCTCGTCGGGGACGGTCAGATAGAACTGGCGATAGAGGAAGGTACCGGTGGCGGTGGCCACAAGCGGCGCCACGAGTCCGGTATAGGAATTCAACAGCCCCCATTCGAGCTTGATCTGGATGCCGGACACCCAGGCGACGAGCGCGGTAATTCCCGTGACGTCGAGGATTGCCTGGAACGGCTGCAGCGCGTTGGCCGCAATCGAATAGGTCGGCACGATGCGGACTTCGAGCGGCAGCATCAGCGTGATGAAGATGATCCAGAAGATCAGATGCCGGCCGCGGAAGCGGAAGTAGACGATCGAGAAGGCGGCCATGGCGGACAGGATCACCTTGCCGGCGCCGACCGCGGTCGCAAAGATGATGCTGTGAACTAGCTTGTTGCCGAGATCGGCGCGGACCCAAGCAGCTTGTGCATTTTCCCAGAAATGCGAACCCGGAGTGAGCGGCAGCGGCACCCGGTTGACCGTCTCCAGATCGAGCGTCGATGCGATGATGACGATAACGAAAGGCAGAAGTGCGATCACCATGCCGAGCGCCAGAAGCGTATAACAGACTAAATTGAATATCGGCGTGCGTTCGATCATGTCAGCGGCCTCACTTGTAGTGCACGCGCCGCTCGATGAAGCGGAACTGGAAGACGGTGAGAAGGACGACGAGCGCCATGAGGATGATCGACTGGGCGGCGGCGCCCGAATAATCGAGCCCCCTGAAGCCGTCGAAATAGATCTTGTAGACCATCAGTTCCGTCGCCCGGGCCGGACCGCCCTGCGTCATGACGTCGACGATGCCGAAGGAATCCTGGAAGCTTTCGGTGATGTTGATCACGAGCAGGAAAAATAAGGTCGGCGTCAGCAGCGGCAACTGGAGGTCCCACATGCGGCGCAGCGGCCCGGAGCCGTCCATGGCGGCCGCTTCGATCAGCGAACGCGGGATGCCCTGAAGCGCTGAAAGGAAGAAGATGAAATTATAGCCGATATATTTCCACGAAAAAGCGATGATGACGGCGATCATCGCGTCCTTGCCGTCGAGCGCCGGGTTCCAGAGGCCGGGCCAGACGTGATTGATAACGGAGAGAAGGCCGGCCTCCGGCGCCAGGATGAAGCGGAAGGCGAGACCGAGAGCGGGAGCAGCGATCGCATAGGGCCAGATAAAGACCGACCGATAGATTTTATGGCCGCGCAGTTCACGATCCGTCAAAAGCGCCAGGACGAGCGCAAACCCCATGGCAATGATCGTCGAGCTAAAGGCGAAAACCATGCTGCGGCTGATCGAATCCCAATAGATCGGGTCGCTGAGCAATTGCTTGAAATTGTCAAAGCCGACCCAGGCATTGCCGCCGCCCCATGGCTGCTCGAGCGTGAACGCCCAATAAAGCGCCTGCGCGCTCGGCCAATAGAAGAAGACGAAGATCAGCAGCAGCATCGGAAACGCGAAGAGCAATCCGATCGTCGTCGAGGAGAAAGTGACGCGCTTTTCCATGGGTGATCGTTTTCGACCTGGTCTGGTTTAAGCACGGGCGGCGAGTTCGCCTCCGCAGCCCCGGTATGAATGTACAAGGATGCCCCCGGTCCGCAAGGCAGGCCGGGGGCGGCGCATATCGGACGATCAGGGAAGCTGAACGTTCTTGTAGGTCTGCTGGAAGCGGCGCAGCAGCTGGTTGCCGCGATCGGCAGCGCCGTCGAGCGAAGCCTGGACGTCGGCATTGTTGACGAAGATTGCCTGCAGGCCGTTGGCGATCTCGGTGCGGACCTGCAGCAGGCCGCCGAGGCGAATGCCGTGCGGAGCCGTATCGTCAGCCGGCGATGCGGTCAGGCTCTGGATGGCGAGCTCGCGGCCGGCATAGGGCGCCTTCTCGTAGAAGCCCTGCTTCTTCAGATATTCGAAGCCGGAGTTACGAACCGGGATATAGCCGGTGACGGTCGACCAGGTCAGCGCTTCTTCCGGCTTGGCGATGAAGTTGAAGAAGGCAGCGGCAGCCTTGTATTCGGCATCGGTATGCCCCTTCAAGACCCAGAGCGAAGCGCCGCCGACGAAGGAACTGTGACGGGTTGCATTGCCATAGGTCGGGAGCATTGCCACGCCCCAGTTCATGCCCTGCTTGGCGGTACGGCCTATATTGCCATGGTCACCGACGGAGGTCAGGATGACCTGGCAGTCGCCGGCAGCAAAGGCTTCGACGAAGGTCTGGCCGACGGCCTTGTTCTTGATGATGGCGAGCTTGTTGTCGTACCAGGACTTGAGATCCTTGATGTAGCTGACGAGAAGCGGGTTCTTGTTGAACACCAGCTCGGCATCGAGACCTTCGAAACCGTTCTTCTTCGTGGCGATCGCTTCACCGTTGACGGCTTCGAACTGCTCGATGTACTGCCAGACTTCGTTGTTGGAGATATCGAAGCCGAGCGGGCAGGCGTAGCCGGCCTCCTTCAAGGCCTTGAAATCTTCACCGGCTTCCTGCCAGGTGGCTGGAACATGGTCCTTGCCGATCTTGGCGAAGGCGTCCTTGTTCCAATAGAGCAGAGCGGTCGACGAGTTGAAGGGGAAGGAATACATCTCGCCCTTCGACGTCGCATAGTAGTTTGCGATACCGGAGAAGTAGTCTTTCCAGTCGACCGTATAGCCCATGTCGGTCATCAGCTGGTTTGCCGGGTAGAAGGCGCCGGAAAGCATGATGTCGAGCGTGCCGGCGTCGGAAACCTGGGCAATGGTCGGCTGCTTGCCGGCGCGGAAGGCGGCAATCGTGTTCTGCAGGGAAGCGTCATAGCTGCCTTGGCTGGTGCAGACGACTTCATAATCGGCCTGCGACTGGTTGAAGCGATCGCACTGTTCCTGGACACGCTTTGCGATGTCCCCGGAATTGCCGAACCAGAAGTCAATCTTGGTCTTTTCGGCGGCGGCAGCGGGCCCAGCAAGAAACGCTGCGGCGAGAAGGGCGCCAACGGCGCCGAGAAGCTTGGCTTGCATGAGAACCTCCAACGTAGAAAGGGCGCGCTTTAAGCGCACGCCCATTTAGCTGGTTCAAATTGCCGCTGCCAATGAATATTACATGACATGAAATGTTCGAATTCTAGTTGTCACAAAAATGACATGCAATCATTATTCGAAACACCAGGAGAAGTATTTAGAGAATATTTGAGACATCCTTAAACATATTGTCAGATGTATGCGTATATATTCGAATAACCATCATTTTTAAGAGTCTGCAGTATTTTACTTATATTGCTGCAAGGCATCCCTATTCGCGCGGCCGAAGACAACGAAACTTGCGAAAACATTCGCATTTTATCGTTGCACTGCTGTGCAACGCCCGGTTTCAGCCCGAAAATCACAGAGAATCCTTCAAAATTGCAGCAAAGCGCGGATCGAATGCACGGCTGATCGGGCCGGCGGCCGCCCCGAGCGCCACCGACCAGGGATCGGCCATGCCGGGCTGCAGCCGTGGCAGCATCCGGCCGCGCCTCTCGGCGATCGAAGGGAGCAGCGGGCCGATCGCTGCAATCAGCCTGTTCACCAGCGCTTCCGGTGCGCTGCCGCAGAGGATCACCGTCTGCGGATCGAAGACAGTCTCGATGAGATGGATGCTCCAGCGCAGGTCCGCCGCCGCCGCCTCGATCCAGGCCTCGAAGCTTGGATCCCCGCTGGAGGCAAGCTCGTTGATGCGCGCATGGAGATCGGGATCGGCCGGATCGGCCGATAGGTGCTGGAAGAGCGAGGCGAGCGAGGCGCGATGTTCGAGCGGCGTCGTTTTGCCGTCGGCAAACAGCAGCGCCATGCCGATCTCGCCGGCATTGCCGTTGGCGCCTCGATAGAGCTCGCCATTCAGGATCAGGCCGGCGCCGATGCCGTAGCCGACGAACAGACAGACGGCATGGTCGATGCCGTGGGCGGCTCCCACCATGCGCTCGGCGGTCGCAGCCGCTGCCGCATCGTTCTGAAGACTGACATCGAGGCCGGTGCCGTCGCTCAGCGTTTCCAGGAGCGGAAACTTCTGCCAAGCCTCCATCATCCAGGGATCGTCGCCGCTGCCTTCCATGCCGAACGGGCCAGGCATTGCGGCGCCGAGGCCGACCAGCCGTTTTTCCGACTGCTGGACGATACCGGCAAGCCTGGAACGCACACCGGCGACGAGATCGAGAATGACCTTCGTTCCCGTCGCCGGACCTCCGGGCGGCAGTCCGGCTTCTGCGCGTACGAGAACGCTGCCGACGAGATCGACGGCGATCGCCCGCGTCACGTGCCGGTCGATCTGCAGGCCGATCGCGAAAGCGCCTTCGGGCACCAGGCCGTAGGGCGTCGAGGGCTGGCCTCTGCCCTTGCGCACAGCCTCCTGCGAACCGACGAGACCATCGCGCTCGAGCTCCTCGATGATATTCGACACCGTCTGCTTGGTCAGCCGCGTCGCCCGCGCCAGATCGGCGCGTGAGAGCGCACCATTGATCCTCAACGCATCGATCATCACGCGCCTGTTATGCGCGCTGGTGCCTTCGTGATTGGTGCCGCTCTTGGCTCGGATCGGCCTGATGTCGCTCATGTGTCAATTGCCTCTTGACTCCAGTAGAATGTTGGCGAAGTAATAAGTCAAGACATTTGACTTAATAGGGACCGGAGAGTTCCAGGGAACGCAGGAGGCCGCGAAGGGCATCCAAAGACGCTCAGAGATGATGACCCGGCACGCTTTTTCACGCGTGCCTTCTCGAAAATCGATGGCGGCGAAACCGCCCTCGGTCATGCGTAAATTTCAAAAACTGGAGGCTGCAATGCTGAAATCTCTCAATAAGACGCTTCTGGGCGCGGCCTTGATCGGCGCATCCTTTGCTCCGCATGCTTTCGCCGAAACGGCGCTGAATGCACTTTTCATGGCGCAGGCCGCTTACAGCGAGGCCGATGTGCGCGCCATGACCGATGCCTTCGTCAAGGCGAACCCGGATATCAAGGTCAATCTCGAATTCGTCCCCTATGAAGGCCTGCACGATAAGACGGTGCTGGCCCAGGGTTCCGGCGGCGGTTACGACGTCGTCCTCTTCGACGTCATCTGGCCGGCCGAATACGCCACCAACAAGGTGCTGGTCGACGTCTCCTCCCGCATCACCGACGAGATGAAGAAAGGCGTGCTGCCGGGCGCCTGGACCACCGTGCAGTATGACGGCAAATATTACGGCATGCCGTGGATCCTCGATACCAAATATCTGTTCTACAACAAGGAGGTCCTGGAGAAGGCCGGCATCAAGGCGCCACCCAAGACCTGGGACGAACTGGCCGAACAGGCAAAGACCATCAAGGACAAGGGTCTGCTCTCCACGCCGATCGCCTGGAGCTGGTCGCAGGCCGAAGCCGCCATCTGCGACTACACCACGCTCGTCAGCGCCTATGGCGGCGATTTCCTGAAGGACGGCAAGCCGGCCTTCCAGACCGGGGGCGGTCTCGATGCGCTAAAATACATGGTCGCGAGCTATACCTCAGGCCTGACCAATCCGAACTCCAAGGAATTCCTAGAAGAGGACGTCCGCAAGGTTTTCCAGAACGGCGATGCCGCCTTCGCGCTGAACTGGACCTACATGTACAACATGGCCAACGACCCGAAGGACAGCAAGGTCGCTGGTAAGGTCGGCGTCGTGCCGGCGCCAGGCGTTGCCGGCAAAAGCGAAGCTTCGGCCGTCAACGGCTCGATGGGCCTCGGCATCACCTCCGCCAGCCAGCATCCCGATGAGGCCTGGAAGTACATTACCTTCATGACCTCGCAGGCCACGCAGAATGCCTATGCCAAGCTCAGCCTGCCGATCTGGGCATCCTCCTATGAGGACCCTGCCGTCACCAAGGGGCAGGAAGAGCTGATAGCCGCCGCCAAGATCGGCCTCGCCGCCATGTATCCGCGCCCGACGACGCCGAAATATCAGGAGCTGTCGACCGCGCTGCAGCAGGCGATCCAGGAATCGCTGCTCGGCCAGTCCACCCCCGAGGACGCGCTGAAATCGGCCGCCGAGAACAGCGGTCTCTGAGCCCGGCATGAACATCCGGGCGGCGCCTGCCGCCGCCCGGCCTCCATAACCTATGAATGAAAAGGGTCGCCTCGATGTCGGGCACTTGGCTGACAACCCGCGCGTGGCTTCTGATGCTGCCGCTTCTCGTGGTGATGATCTCGGTGATCGGCTGGCCTCTGGTCGATACCGTCGGCCTCTCCTTCACCGATGCCAAGCTTGTAGGCACCGAAGGACGCTTCGTCGGCCTCGACAATTACGTGAAGATGCTCTCCGGCTCGAATTTCCAGCGCACGCTCGTCACCACAGCATGGTTCGCGATCGTCTCGGTCGCCGCCGAAATGGTGATCGGCGTGCTGGCCGCCCTCCTGCTGAACCAGCAATTCCGCGGCCGCACCGCGCTTCGTGCCCTGATGATCCTGCCCTGGGCGCTGCCGACCGTCGTCAACGCCACGCTGTGGCGGCTGATCTACAATCCGGAATATGGCGCGCTGAACGCCGCGCTGATACAACTCGGCCTGCTCGACGCCTACCGCTCATGGCTCGGCGAACCGGGCACGGCGCTCGCCGCCCTCATCGTCGCCGACTGCTGGAAGAATTTCCCGCTGGTGGCGCTAATCGCGCTCGCTGCACTCCAGGCCGTGCCGCGCGACATCACCGCCGCCTCGCTGGTCGACGGCGCCGGCCCCTTCGCGCGTTTCCGCTTCGTCATCCTGCCCTATCTCGCCGGCCCGCTGATGGTGGCGCTCGTGCTGCGCACGATCGAAGCCTTCAAGGTATTCGACATCATCTGGGTCATGACCCGCGGCGGCCCGGCCAATAGCACACGCACGCTCTCGATCCTCGTCTATCAGGAAGCCTTCTCCTTCCAGCGCGCGGGCTCTGGCGCATCGCTCGCCCTGATCGTGACGCTGCTGGTAACGCTGCTTGCCGCAGGATACGCGGCGCTCGTGCGTAAGACCGCCGGGAGCGCCGCCTGATGGAACGCCGGAGCCCGCTCTTCTCAGCATTCATTCACCTCTGCGCCCTGCTGCTTGCCGCTGTCATCCTGGCTCCGATCCTCTGGCTTTTCATCATGAGCATCGCGCCGGCTGCCGATCTCGCCGCGAAGCCGCTGCGCTGGTGGCCGCAGGCGGTGGATTTTTCGCGATACCAGGTGCTGCTGTCGACACTCGAAAACAGCGCCGGCGCCGCCTTCACCTCGTCGCTGCGCAACAGCATCGAGGTGGCGGGCACGGCGACGATCACCGCCATCGCGCTTGCCATTCCCGCCGGCTGGGCCGTGTCGCGCACACCTTCCGTCGGCTGGTCGCTGTCGATGGTGATCGCAACCTATATGCTGCCGCCAGTGGCGCTCGCCGTACCGCTCTATATGGGCCTCTCCCATCTCGGCATGCTGAACAACGTCTTCGGCCTCGCCCTCGTCTATTTGACGATCCTGGCGCCCTTCACCACTTGGCTGATGAAATCCGGCTTCGATTCCATCCCGCGCGAGATCGAATCTGCCGCGATGATCGACGGCGCCGGCCTGTTCCAGACGCTCCGGATCATCACATTGCCGCTCGCCGCCCCGGTGGTGGCGACCTCGAGCCTCTTTGCATTCCTGCTTGCCTGGGATGAATTCTTCTATGCGCTGCTCTTCACATCGGACCAGCGCGCCAAGACGCTGACCGTCGCCATTGCCGATCTCGCCGGCGGCCGCGTCTCCGATTACGGACTGATCGCCACGGCAGGCGTGCTCGCCGCCCTGCCCCCGGTGTTGATCGGTCTCGTCATGCAACGCGCCCTGATTTCCGGGCTTACCAGCGGCGGCGTCAAGGGATGAACATGACAACAGAAAGAAACCGGCCTGCCGGGCTTGCTGCGATCGATCGCGAAATGGCCCGCCAGCACGCCGATGCAATCGCCTCCTATGAAACGGCCGGACCGATGGCGGCAAGAGCCGCCGCCTCGCTGAAAAAGACCGGCCGCCTGCTCCTGATCGGCATGGGCGGCTCGCATGCGGTAAACCGCGCCGTCGAACCACTCTACCGTGGTCTTGGCATCGATGCCGTCGCGCTGCCGCTCTCCGAGCAGCTCGGCCAGCCGCTGCCGATCGGCGGCAGGACGATCTTCGTTACCTCGCAATCGGGCGAAAGCGCCGAGGTCCTGCGCTGGTTCAACGAGACCGGCGGGACGCCGGAAACTTTCGGCCTGACGCTTGAAGGCAGTTCCTTCCTGGCCAGGACCGCCCCCTCGCTGATCGGCAGCGGCGGCACCGAGCTCGCCTTTGCAGCCACCCGCAGCCTGACGGTGACCTTTGCTTTGCATCTGGCAATCCTCGCCGCCCTTGGCGAAGATCCGGCCCCGGCGCTTGCCGTCCTCAGGTCGCCGGAAGAGCATGACGTCGCAGCCGCGCTTGCAGCACTCGAAAACGTCGCGACCGTCGTCACGTCAGGCCGCCGCCTGCAAGGTGTCGCCGAAGCGCTGGCGCTCGGATTGACGGAGCTTTCGCGCCGCCCCTGCTTTTCCCTCGAAGGCGGGCAGCTCCGCCATGGCCCGATGGAAATGCTGGGGCCGGAGATTGGCGTCGTGCTGTTGCGCGGTCTGGACGAGACGGCCGGCCTGGTAACGGCAATGGCGATGTCTGCTGTCCAGACCGGCGCTCCCGTCATCCTCTTTGACTCATCGAGCGAAGCTTCAGTGGCCGGCGCGGTGACAATCCGCTTCGCCCCGGCAACCGGCCTTGCCGCGATCTTCGCCATGCTGCCGGTCGCCCAGCGGCTGATGATCGCCTTTGCCGACGCCCGCGTCGAGAATGCCGGAACGCCGGTTCGATCCACCAAGATTACCCGGAGCGAATGAATGCGGCCGCTTGCAGTCATCGGCAACGTCAATGTCGACCTGATCCTCGGACCGGCCGCCCCCTGGCCCAAGGCCGGCACGGAAATCATTGTCGATCATGACGAGTTGCGCGTCGGTGGATCAGCCGGCAACAGTGCGCTCGCCTGGCAGGCGCTCGGAGTCGAATTCGAGATCGCCGCCAATATCGGCAGCGACCAGTTCGGTCGCTGGCTGGCCGAAGCCTTCGGCCACCGTTCCGAGAAGTGGCCGGTGCGTCCTGAACAGACGACGCTCTCCGTCGGCATCACCCACCCCGACGGTGAACGCACCTTCTTCACGACGCGGGGCCACCTGCCGCGCTTCAGCCTGGCCGATGTCTTCGCCGTTATCGACGGCGAAAGGCTCCGCGGCGGCTACGCGCTTCTCTGCGGCGGCTTTCTCACCGACGATCTGACCAGCCAATATGACGCCTTCTTCGACTGGGCCGAGAGCCATGACATCGCCGTCGCCCTCGACACCGGCTGGCCGCTTGACGGCTGGACTGAGGAGAATTGCGCTGCGACACGCGCTTGGCTTTCTCGCAGCCGCATCGCGCTGCTCAACGAGGTCGAAACGACGACGCTTGCCGGTGTCGCCGATCCGATCGAAGCCGCCCGGCACATCCGCTCGCATATGCCGCAAGGTGCGATCGTCGTCGTCAAACGCGGCCCCGATGGCGCCATCGCGATCGGACCTGACGGCCAGCTGGTGTCGGTGGCCGCGCCCGTTGTCGCAGTCGTCGACACGATCGGCGCCGGCGATGTCTTCAATGCCGCCTTCCTCGCAGCGCTGGCAAAGAATGAACCTTTGACGTCTTGCCTGAGAGCGGGAACCGAGGTCGCCTCGCGCGCCATCTCCACCCTCCCCCGCAGCTACGGCGACCCGGCCTCTCCTCAGGAGCCACAATCATGAGCGCGCTCGACATCGAAAATATCCGCAAGACCTATGGCGACGTCGAGACGCTGAAAGGCATCGATATCTCTTTGGAAAGCGGCGAATTCCTCGTCCTGCTCGGTTCTTCCGGCTGCGGCAAGTCAACGCTCTTGAACATCATCGCCGGCCTTGCCGAGGCGACGAGCGGTGATGTCAGGATCGGCGGCCGCTCGGTGCTCCGCGTACATCCAAAGGACCGCGACATCGCAATGGTCTTTCAATCCTATGCGCTCTATCCCAATCTGACGGTGCACCGGAACATCGGCTTCGGGCTGGAAATGCGCAAGGTTCCGGCGCCGGAGCGCGACAGGGCCGTGCGCGATGCGGCAAAGCTCCTGCAGATTGAAAATCTGCTCGATCGCAAGCCGAGCCAGCTCTCGGGCGGCCAGCGGCAGCGCGTTGCGATCGGCCGTGCGCTGGTGCGCAAGCCGGAGGTGTTTCTCTTCGACGAGCCGCTTTCCAATCTCGACGCCAAGCTGCGCATGGAAATGCGCACCGAGATAAAGCGGCTGCACCAGATGCTGAAGACCACGGTCGTCTATGTCACTCATGACCAGATCGAGGCGATGACGCTTGCGAGCCGCATCGCCGTCATGCGCGACGGCCGCATCGAGCAGCTGGGCACGCCGGAAGAGATCTACAACAGTCCGGCGACGCTCTATGTCGCCACCTTCGTCGGCGCGCCGCCGATGAACCTGCTGACGGCAACCGTCCGGGATAATCGACTGGTGCTCTCTGGTTCCAATGCCAGCCTGCCTTTGCCCGTCCGTTTCGGCAAGGCGGCGGCCGATGGCCGAGACCTCATCCTCGGCATCCGCCCGGAGTCCCTTCGAACGGCCGGATCCGGGGCTTCGCTCGAGGCAATTTCAGAGGTTGCGGAGTTGACCGGCCCGGAGCTCGTCGTCACCGCCTTGGCCGGAAACCAGCGCCTGATGGCCTGCCTGCCGCCGCGCACGCCGGTCCGTGAGGGTGACAAACTCACCCTCTTCTTCGACGAGGAGGCGATGCACCTCTTCGATCCGCAAACCGGTCTCAGTTGCCGGAGCAAGCGATAGAACGGACGGCGCTGCTTGTTCAGTTCGCCACATCAGCGGGTTTGCGCTTGTAGACGTGGATATAGTCGACGAGCAGGATGGACGGGTTCGGCGTTTCGTCGATCGGCCAACCCGAGCCGAGCGCCAGATTCACCAGTGGATAGAAAGGCATGTGGAACTCCGTCGGTGTATCGAAGCTCCACAGGTACTGGCGATCCAGGTAGAAGGTCGTCTTGTCGGCCTGGATATCGACGCCGTAGGTATGATATTCGCTGTTCAAAATACCATCCTGGACGGTCTTCCAATAGCCGCCGTTGGAATTCTGGCCGCCATGAGCCTGGCGCCAGATATGAAAGCCCATGCTGAACTCGTAGGGCGCGCGTCCATAATATTCCAGGACATCGATCTCCGCGGTGTATTTCGCGCGGTCGAGCCCGATGAGCCAGAAGGCCGGCCACACCCCCTTGCCCGGCGGCAGCTTCATCCGCGCTTCGAAATAGCCGAATTGCTGCGAAAAGCCCTCGCCTTTCGGATTGACAGCCGAGAGGAGGCCTGATCGCCAGGTTCCATCCTCGCCCTTGCGAGCCTCGATCTTCAGGATTCCCTGATCGGTCGTAAACGGAAAATCGGGCGCCGGATCCGTAAAGCGGGCATCGCCGAAATCCCCGTTCCAAGGCGTGTGAGCGATCCAGCGGGAACTTCTCTCTCCCCATGCCGAGACGTCGAGGTTGTCGAAATTTTCTTCGAACGTCAGCTGATACGCATTCATATTGATCGGCTCCTGGGCCACGCTCGGCTTGCCGGGCAAAGCTCCCAGACCAAGAACGACGAGCAGACCCAAAGTCTTAGAAGATATCCTGTAACGCATTCCGATTCTCCGAAAACGCCAAACCCGATCGCTGGGCTTCACCTCTCGCCATCATGAGGTGAGAACTCCGTTTCGCCGCGGTGCCAGCCTTTGCACGACGATAGTCTCGATACCGTCGGGCCGTCCGACGATCTGCCACAGCAGCAGCGCCAAGGCCCAGAAAATCGCCGCGGCCGCAGCGCCGCAAACCGCCAGGCTGGCGATCAGGTTGAAGCCGACAGGCATGGCGGCGAGCATCGGCCGCACCCAGAGCAGGAAAGCGATCATCGGCACGCTGGCGGCCAGCGGCCGGCAAAAGGCGTTCAGCTGCGCGGCAAAGCTCGCTCCGATCAGCCGCCGGGTGATGATGAGCGACGCGGCATAGGCGACGAGTACGGCGATGATCCGAGCGCCGAGCGCGCCGGCCACCTGGAAATAGGCGATGCCAAGAATAGTCACCGGCACCCTGACGGCGAATTCGGCAAACATTCTGAGAGCGAGGGAACGGGTGTTATCCAGCACCATCGCCAATGCCGGCATGATATTCGTGGGAAGACCGAGCAGGCTGACAACGCAGAGCCATTGCAGGATCGGCGCGGCGGATGCCCATTTCTCGCCGACGAGGACGCGCACGGTCGGCTCGGCGAGCATGGCGAGCGCGATCAGAACGGGGGCTGCAACGAAGGTGATCGCGTTTGTCGCCTTCAGGTAGGCAGCGACCAGATTGCGGCGGTCTTCGACGGTGGAGAATCCGGCTATCAGCGGGCGCAGCAGCGGCCCGACGAAGGTTTGATACGGAATTCCGGCAATGTTGTCGGCGACGCTGAAGGCTCCGAATGTCGACAGGCCGGTAAAACGCGGCAAGAGCAGCCGGTCCAGCTGCCAGTTGATCGAATTCAGCACTTGCGACACGGTGTTCCAGCTGATCATGTCCTGAAAATGCTTCCATTCCGACAGACTGAATGCCGGCCGCATCGGGGCAAAGACATAGGAGGTGATCATCGCCGCGGTCGGGCCTGAGACCGCGCCGACCGCGAGCCCCCAATAGCTGCCCGTCGCCACCGCCACGCCGACACCGAACAGCAATGTCGATCCCTTGGTAATCAGATCGAGCACGAATTCGCGCCTGAAATCGAACCGCTGCATGAAGAGCACCATCCGCGGGCTGATCATGCTGCGCATGGCAGGCGCGATCGAGAGAACGGCGACGAGGGCAAAAAGCCGGGGATCGCCGTAGATCAGGGCCATCGGCCAGGAGAGGACGATCATCAGCAGACTGATAGCCGCCCCTCGAAGCAGGCTGAGAGTGAAAGCCGTGGCAAACATCTCTCTGGAAGGCGACGGCTGTCGCAGCAGAGCCTGCGTCAATGGCAGATCCAGAATCGTTTCGACGATGACGAGAACCGAGGTTGCAATGGCGACCAGACCGAAGTCCGCGGGACTCAAAAGCCTCGCCAGGATAAGCAGGCTTACAAAATCGAGCAGCCGCGCGAGGAACTTTCCGCTGATCGTCCAGATGCTTGCCGTCGCCGTCCTCTGAGATACGCTTGACATGATCTGCTATCTATTCCTCGTTGGCGGATTGAGACGGATTCAGTCGCGGCCGCAAGATGACGCAGCTCCGGCACCTGTTCTCAGCCCGGCCGTCTTCTCAGGCCCTCTGTGGATCGGTCGCCTCGGGCGGACAGCTGTTGCTCGATGAGATCGGCCAGACGATCGCGGAACACGGCGGAGGAGAATTTCAGCGAGTGCGCGCGGATCGCTTGCGGATCGATATCGTCCTCGATTTCTTCGAATGCTGCCATCGTCTCAAGCAGCGCTTCCGTCGTCTGTTCGGCAAAGCGGAAGCCGACCTGCGGCGACGAAACGGTTTCCCTGGCGCCGCCGGCGTCGAAGGCGAGAACCGGACGGCCCGATGCCATGGCTTCCACCGGCAGGATGCCGAAATCCTCGGTGCCCGGAAACAGCAACGCGCGGCATCGCGACAGGTGGTCGCGCAGCACGTTGAAAGGCTGATGACCAAGGAACTCAACGGTCGGCCCGGCGATCGACTTCAGATAGGACAGCTGTTCTCCCTCGCCGATCACGACGAGCTTCCGGCCGGCCTCGGTGCAGGCGCGGACCGCAATATCAGGCCGCTTGTAGGTCGTCAGCTGCCCGGCATAGAGATAAAACTCGCCTTTACCCTTGCCCACCGCAAAATCGTCGGTCGCAACGGGCGGATGGATGACGACGGAATCCCGGTCGTAGAAGCGCCGGATACGGCTGGCGACATAGTCGGAATTGGCCACGAACGTATCCACCCGCGAGGCCGTCGTCACATCCCAGGCGCGCAGCATGGGCGCGGTGAGCGACATCAGGGCGCGGCCGATCCAGGGAAGACCATGGCGATAGACATGGAACTGGTCCCAGATGTAGCGCATCGGTGAATGGCAGTAGCAGACATGCAGCGCGTCGGCGCGCGTGATGATACCTTTGGCCGGCCCGGATTCGCTCGACAGCACGAGATCGTAGTCCTGCAGATCGAACTGCTCGAGCGCGAAGGGCATCAGCGGCAGCATCTTGGTGTAATGCCGCTGCGCGCCCGGTATCTTCTGCAGAAAGGACGTGCGGATGTTCCGCGTCTTTAGAAAATCGCTGATGCGGTCCCGGTTGCAGACAAGAGTGAAGATGTCGGCCTGCGGAAACATACGGCACAATTCTTCAACGACCTTCTCGCCGCCGCGCATCGAGACGAGCCAGTAATGCACGATGGCAACGCGCAGTTGCCCGGTTTCCTTGACGCTTGCTGCCTCGGCCGCACGCTTTTTCGCCATTACCGGCGCATCGCCGAGAAATGCCCTTGCGTCGGAAAGAGAGGTTGTTGCTTTGAAGGTCAAAGGAATACTCCTTGTGTCGCCACACCGTCTGTCAGCTCGGGAACCGCATTCATCGAAAGCAGGCTGCAATATTCGGCAAGGAGCGCGTCGCGCCATTGCTCATGCGTCGAGGCTAGATCCGGAGACATCAGGAAAGCCCTCTCGCTCATGGCGCGGATTTCATGCCTCGGCATTTGGCTAAAGCGCATCAAGGCATCGGCAAAGACGATCTCATCACCCGTGTCGCAGGCGAATGCCATACCGGCCTGCTCCATTTCTTCGGCAAGGAATGCGTTGCGCGACATGATCACGGGGAGGCCGCTCCTCGCCGCTTCGATCGCCACGAGGCCGAACGGTTCGGGATAACGCGAGGGCATCAACAAGGCCCGCGCTTTGCGGATCGTGGTGCCGATCTCCGCATGCGATTGCCAGCCGACGGTCCTGACGTGATCGCCGGAAGCCTCAACCAAACCCCTCAGTGGCCCGTCACCGATCACGCAGAGCCTGGCACCCGCTCTTCGCGTCGCGGCCACGGCGTCCTCCACACCCTTTTCCTCATCGAGCCGTCCGATGAAGACGAACTCGTCGTTCGCCTCCGCCTCGATGCGCTGTTTCGACAGGGGAGCGACGGGATTGCGGATGGTCGTCAGCCGGTCGGGCCGATAGCCGGCGCCGACGAGAAAGCTCGCCATTTTCTCATGCAGCAGGATGATCCGGCCGAAATCGGCCTGCGCCTTCAAAAGCCTGAGGATATTCGAGCCGCGGGCGACCCGCCACAATTTGTGCGAATAACTTCGCTTGTCGCACGCCGTCGCAATGCAGCCCGCACCGAGCGGACGCCGAAGGCAGATCTCTTGCGCCTGGTAATCGAAGAAGGCGCCATTGGGACAGGCGGTGAAGAAGTCATGGGCGTGAACCAAACACCGTCCCGCGACCGGAGCCAGTGCTCGGAAAAGCGCCGGTGACAGTATCTGATGCCAGCCATGTACGTGATAAACGGTTTTTGCCGTATCTTCTGCGGCAATCCAGTTGGCAACCATTCGGGTTGCCGCCCCATTATGAATGCCGGTCACGAAAGCCTTCGCGCGGTCGGCGCTCAGCAGATCGCGGCTGTTCAAGCCAACCATGGAGACACCAAGCGCAGCAAGCTCCGCGTTGGCCGCGTCATCGCCACAAATATAAGTGACGGGGATATCCAGGCCTCGAAAAAGCTTGGCTGACAGGACCGCCAACCCTGTTGCCCCGCCCCTGGCCACCGAGTAGTCGTCGATGACGACCACGCGATCGATCCTTGGCGTGCCGCCGCCGGGAAAGCGGCTGGCATTTGCGGCGAATCCGTGGACATCGGAAAGCGACGGGTGCATCACTTCACCGAAAACGCGCCATTTACACAGGCCTCAAGCGCCTTGCGATTGAGAATTCTGATCTTGCCCTGCCCTCCGTCGATGATCTTGCATTCGCGCAGGCGCCGCAGGCACTGATTGACCTTCTCGCGGGACGCCGGCAGCGTTGCAGCCAGATCATTTTGCGAGATAATCACTTCGTCGCCGCTGTTTGCGGCATCTTTTCCGTAAACAGCCGAGAGCCGCAGCAGCGTGCTCGCCAATCTTGCCTGCAGCGTCGACGCCGCATTGGCGATGATCCTATCTTCAAGCTCCGAGATACGCGCCAAGGCCCTGGAGAAAACTTTTTCGCGGAAGTAAGGATCGCTGGCATACATGTCGCGCAGCAGCCGGCCTTCGAAGAAATGCAGCTCGCAATTGGAACCGGCTCGGTATTCGAGGTTCAACGTCTGCCGGCGCAAGACTTCAAGCTCGCCGATCAGACCTGTTTTCGGAATGATTTCGACGATGAATTCCCTGCCGTCAGGCAGCATCGTGCTTGCACTGACCAATCCCGAATGCACGCGAGCGAACATATCGACAAGGACGCCGGCGCCGGCAATGACCTCGCCACGACGGAAACGCCGTACGCTCGAGCGGCATGAAAGAAATTCATCTTCGATAACGATACCACTGTTGAGACGAATGCCGCCATTGGTCGAAATCGCGGCCTTGCCGATGCCGAGTCTGCGATCTGATGCATGCGTGATCCCGTCCATGCACTCCACTCCAGTACGAGAATGACTCTATAAATGCTGCGCTGCACCAATTATCTTGGATTAGTACGTTAGTCAAATAACATCAGCAAAGCGTGACAAAATTTCAAGTCTATATCAAATTAAAGTCTCAATCCCTCAAAAATTTGCGGCGCAAAGGTCAAAAATTCATCGTTCTAACTAGTATACATGCACATAAAGAGACTATTTTGATCAAAAACAATCAACGCGTTAAAAGCAACATCAGAACTACGATATCGAATATTAGAGAATATTCATCTTAGTATAGATTACAGAACCACTTAAAAGAATTGATGACACAGCTAAGCGATCGGAAATCTCTTATTCATCGTCGTAGCATAAAGAATTAATTAAGAATTATGACCTTGGTAACAGACAATCAGGGTGCGGCGCAGCAAGCTTTGAATGGTTCTTGACGGCAATTTTTTGGAGGCCGCGATGACATGGGAAGCACACAGTTTTGAGACCTGGTCGCGCGTCGAACGGACGGCAAAGGGCGGCGAGTTACGGGAGTCCCAGCCTCGCTCAGTGGGCAGGTCGGCGAAGCGAGCTATCGACCTTGTTGTCGCGATCACCGCTCTGGTCTTGCTCTCCCCGCTTCTGCTGATCGTGGCATTGATCGTGAAACTGTCCGACCGCGGCCCCGTCTTGTATTCCCATACACGCATTGGCTTCGGCGGCGCGCCCTTCGGATGCATGAAGTTCCGGACGATGAAGACCGATGCGAGCGCTCAGCTTGTCGAACTGCTGCAGAACAACCCGGCGGCCCGCAGCGAATGGGAAGCAACGCGCAAGCTGAAGAACGATCCGAGGATTACCGCAGTCGGCGATATCCTCAGGCGCTCGAGCATCGACGAGCTTCCCCAGCTGATCAATATCGTGCGCGGCGAAATGAGCCTCGTCGGACCCCGCCCGGTCACAGCCGAAGAATTGCCGCGCTACGGTGAACATATGTGGGCCTATATGGCAGTCCGTCCGGGACTGACCGGTCAATGGCAAACCAGCGGGCGCAACGACGTCAGTTACGACTACAGGGTCTCTCTCGACGTCCACTATCTCAACAATTGGTCGCTCGCTCGAGACTTCGTCATCATCGCCAAGACCATTCCTGCGCTGTTTTCCCAGCGCGGATCGTACTGAGCGTTCAGGGGGTCGGCGACCGTGCCCGAGATGGACGATGCGCTTCGCCCCGTCTCATCCTAGCTGCCATTACCTGGTTATTTCCTTGATTTCCCATTCCGGATTAGGACGACATGACCTCCAGCACGATCTTCAGCGGTGTCTCTCCCATATCCCTGCCTGCAGCAGCCACAGGCGGCGGGAATTCGCCGCTGACGCTGCGGGATATGCTCTTCTTTTTGAAAATGCGCTGGCATTGGATCGTTGTGACCACCATCGCTTTCCTGGCGATCGCCGGAATCTACCTGCTGACCGCCGAACCGACTTTCGTCGCCAGCACGCAGCTCGTGATCTTCCCCCAGGTGAGCGGCTCTGAAGCACAGAGGGCGTTCGCGGAAGATGCATTCATCGAAGGACAGCTGGAGATCGCCAGATCGAGCGATGTCGTCGGCGGAACGGTCGCGGCACTTGGTCTTGTTCACGACCCGGAGTTTGTCGATCAGACGCCTTCGCTGCAGGACAGAGCGAAGAATTGGTTGATGGGGCTTTCATCGCAAGCGGATATTCCATCGCAGGATACGGCGGGCAAGGGAGCGAGTGAAGCGCAACCGCAGACGGAGGAGGAACGGCTCCAGGACTGGGCAACCGCCAAACTGCTGAACATGATGGACATCCGACGGATCGGAAGCTCGATGATCATCGAGATATCGGCTGCGGCATCCACCCCTCAGAAGGCCGTCGACATCGCCGATACGCTTGCCAGACAGTATATCCAGAAGAATATCGCAATGAAAGCCAACGCCGCCCGCCAATACAGCGACTGGCTGGCGAAATTCATAGCCGAGCAACAGCGAGGGCTGGCGGATACCGCCAGCGCCCTCGCCAGTTTCACGAGCAATCCACGCGACCAGGCCAAGCTTGCGGAGCTACAGAGCGCGACGGATGCCCGCCGAACCCTTTATGAAAGCACCTTGAACCAGCTGACCGAAGCCAGGCAGCGCATCACTTATCCGATCTCCGATGCGACGATCGTCTCGCAGGCCACGCTGCCTCTTTCGAAGGCGAGACCACGCAGCACGCTCATCGCAGCCTTTGCGGCGGTTGTCGGCCTCGGTGCCGGTCTCGCACTCGCGATGATAAGGCACGCCAGCGACCGCCGGCTCGTCCGCCCGCATCAGATCACGGAAACCTGCGGTCTGCCCTTCGTCACAGTGCTGGCGACATCGAAAAGGATAGGGAACGGCGACCCGGCTCGTTTCCCCGCCGGGACGGACAGCAGCAGAGCCGCCTACCCCCCTATTCCTGGCATGGCGGAGCTGAGCGCAACGGTCGTCGGACTTCGGCGCAAGCGCCGGATCGTCATCGGAGTGGTCGCCGTCAATCCAGGCAGCGGAACATCGACCATCGCAAGTGATCTTGCTGTGCTGTCATCGGTATCTGGAGCGAAAACACTTTTGATTGATGCGGCCGCGCATAAATCATCGCTCAGCAACGCGCTCGCGCCTCATAGTTCCAGCGGTCTCGTCGATGTCCTCGACAATGGCGACCTCATTCAGACGGCCGCCTTGCCGCTCACCCCGACGCTGAAGTTCCTGCCGCTCGGCAAGGTGGATACCGTAACACCGGCCATTCGCCTGAGTTCCCGCCACACGCAATTGAGCTTTGCCGAGCTGAAAAAGCAGTTCGACGCCATATTCGTCGACATTTCCGCCTTCTCCGCGTCACCGGATGCCAACGCCATCGCGCCGGAGATGGACGGCGTCTTGGTTGTCGCCTCGTACGGACGCACATCGATCGACGACGCCATGCGCGTCATCGACACGATGCGGAACGTCGGCGCGGAGATCCTCGGCGCAATCATCAATCACGCCCCGAAGAGCATGCAGTCATGACCGCCCGTTCGGCAGAAACGTCCAGGCAGGGCGACCGGATCGCACCGACGACTGTTTCCCACGACACGAAAGCAATAGCGCCGCTTCCGAGCCAACCGTTGCGGATTGCCATCGGAATTGCTTCGGCGGGGCGTCCTTCGATCCTGCTGGAAACGATCGAATATCTCGCCGGCCTGCCGGATCAGCCGCAGCGGTTAATCGTCTGCGTGCCGGGGATCGACGACGCCGCCGGGCTCGCCGGCCGCCTCGACGTGGAAGTCATTGTCGGCAGTCGTGGCCTGACCTCCCAGCGCAACAGCATCATCCAGGCAGCCGCGGTCGATACGGATGTCTTGATCTTCCTGGACGACGATTTCATTCCCGCGGCGACCTTCCTGTCACGAATGATGGCCGTCTTTGCAACAAAGCCTGACGTCGCGATCGCCACCGGCGAAGTCCTGGCGGACGGCGTCCTTGATGGGGGGCTCGACATGTCGAAGGCCCTGCAGGTTCTTCACATTGCCGGCGAAGGGTCCGAGCGGGTTACGGATGTCTATAATGCATACGGGTGCAATATGGCGGTTCGCCTGGCCCCCGTCCTCGAACACGCACTGGCGTTTGACGAGCAACTGCCGCTCTATGGCTGGCTTGAGGACGTCGATTTCAGCAGGTCCATTGCCCGCTACGGCAGATCCGTGCGCGTTGAAGGCGCCCGCGGAGTGCATCTCGGCGTTAGATCCGGGCGGCAGCCTGGCCGGAGACTCGGCTATTCGCAGGTTGCCAATCCTATCTACCTGATCCGCAAGGGCACGATGTCGAAGACCCGCGCGATAGCGCAGATCGGCCGCAACATCCTGGCGAACGCATTGGGCATAGTCTTCAACGATCGCTTGGTCGACCGTTGGGGTCGTCTGAACGGCAATTTTCTGGCGATCGCCGATCTTCTTGCCGCGCGCTCCGCACCGTCCCGCATTCTCGAATTCGGCAATCCGCGGTCCCGCGCAATGGCGTCGCCGCCTATCGCAACGAAACGGAGATAGATCAATGCAGTCCACGTTCTTGCCCGATCGCGTCGTCTCCGCACTCGCCTTGCTGGTTTTCTGCTGCATGACCGGCTGGAGCGTCGCCCGCGCGCAAACATTCACCCTCGTGGCGGAAGACAAGGTCAGACTTCGTGTCGTCGAATGGCGTTCAGCGGATTCCCGCTATGCCAGCTGGGAAGCGCTCGATGGCGTCTATACCATCGACGATACTGGTGATTTGTCGATCCCGATCGCTGGCCATGTACAGGCGTCTGGAAAAACATCCGAAGAACTCGCCGATGCCATCGCCAGCGCGCTCGCCGAAAAGGCGGAACTTCCTGGCAAGCCATACATCGCCGTGGAGGTTGCCGAGCATGCTCCGATCTTTGTGACCGGCACCGTTCAAACTCCGGGACGCTACCCTTTTGAACCGCGGATGACGGTCATGAAGGCCATCAGCATCGCTGGCGGCTTTTTGCGGCAACGCGAGGACAATGCCTATTTCGAGCGCGACCGGATTCAGGCGGCCGGGGCCTTTCGGACCGCCGTCCTCAACCGGCGGGATCTCCTGATGCGGCAGGCCCGGCTGCGGGCGGAAATCGCCGGTGCGCAGAGTTTCGAGATTCCTGCCGAACTCGTGGGAACGCCCGACGTCGACAAGCTGAAGGCACAGGAATTGAACCTGATGCGGCTGCGTCGCGTCGATATCGATAGCCAGATCGAAGCGGCGAATGACCTCGCCCGCCTCTATGGTCAGCAGGTCGAGTCGCTCGAGGCCAAGATCACTTCGCAAAAGCGGCAGATTGACCTTGCCCAAAAGGAACTGGACAACGTCAACAGCCTGGTGAGCAAGGGGTTGGTCAGCAATTCCCGCCAGGTGTCTGTCGACCGCTGGGTTGCGGATGCCCAAGGTACCCTGATCGATCTCGAAGTTGCGTTGACCACGGCTCGGCAGGGCCTCAGTGAGGCCGACCGTTCCAAGATCAATATCGTCAATAGGCAGAACAGCGAAAACCAGGAGTTGCTGAATCAGGTCAACCTCGCGATCGGCAGAGCGGCGATCGATATCCAGGTGGCGCAGCTTCTTGGCGAGCAGGCCGGCTATGACGCTCAACTTGCTCAGATGAACACGGAGGCGCCGGGTATTGGCAGAGCCCAGAAGAACTACAGGATTGTGCGTCGCAATAGGGATGGAACCTCCAGCAACATCGTCGCCGACGAGCAAACCGCATTGCTGCCGCATGATCTTGTCGAGATCGGCTTGGAAACCGATCTTCAGGCGCCGACTTCGCCTATACGGCCCCTACCCCAGGCCCAGAGCTCGACACTCCCGTCGTCTGATGTGGCCGGCGATGATCGAGCGGGTCACGGTTGGATATCCCAGACGGGCTCGAATTAGGAGGCGCGATGATGATCAGAGACGACAGCTGGGGGCTATCGCCTCGCATGGGATTTGACGCATGTCGATAGAGCCGCTCGGTTTCATCGTTCTCCTGCTTGGCCTCCTCGCCATCGTCAATGGCGCTCGTTTTGCAGTGACGACCCTCTGCCTGTTGACGCTGCTGGGAGCCGCGGCGGCTCTGCAATTGCCGGCGCTCGGCGGCAGCAGTATCCAGCCAAGCCATCTTCTGCTCCTGTTTATCGTCGCCGCCACCTTGTTGCGTCCAGTCCAGACCCAAGCGGCGCTGGCGAGCATCGCTTATCCGGGGCCTGGCTTCTGGTTTGCCGCCTATATCCTGTTTTCCGTCCTCTCGTCTTTCTTCCTGCCGCGCATTTTTGCGGGCGCGACCCTCGTCTACTCCTCTGCGAGAGATGCGACCGGCATGATGTCGACGGTGGCCGCCCCCTTGTCGCCAGGCTCATCCAACCTTAGCCAATCTGTCTATCTGCTCGGCGATCTCGCCTGCTTTGCCATGGTCTTTGGGCTTGCGAGGCTCGGATATGCACGCTTCATCGCACAACAGTTGATCGTCGCGTCAATCGCATGTTTTGCTTTTGCCTTGCTCGACATCGGAACGTTTTTGACCGGACAGTCCTACCTGCTCGATGTCATTAGAAACGCGAATTATACCATGCACACGGCCGAGACGATCAGCGGTTTCAAACGCATCGTCGGCGCCTTTCCCGAAGCGAGCATATACGGGACGGTCGCACTGGCCTACTTTTCATTCACTCTTCTGCTCTGGCTGGAGCGTGTCCGAAGCCGCATGGCCGGCATGGCAACGCTTTTCATCGGCCCCACGATCCTGCTCTGCACGTCGACAACCGCCTATATCGCCGGGCTCTTCGTTGTCTGCATGCTCGTGCTTTTCTGCTTCAAACGTATGGTTGCTGGGTCGGCTAAGAGCTCGCATATGACTTTCCTGGCGATAACCCTCTTCCTGATCCCTTGCGCCATCGTAGCCCTCAGCCTTGTCCCCGATGCGTGGGATTCGATCACGAACCTCGTCAACACCACCCTATCGGACAAACTCCAATCGCAATCCGGCGAGGAGCGTACCGCTTGGAACACGCTGGCTTTGATCGCATTCGTCGATACCGCAAGCTTCGGCGCCGGGCTTGGAACGGTTCGCGCGTCAAGTTTCATCGCCGCGTTGTTGTCCAACGTCGGATTGACCGGCACGCTTCTCTTCGCCGCCTTCCTGTATAGCCTCCTCAGAGCCCCCAGCCGGCAGGTCTCGGGCGATCGGGAGACACATGCGATCGGAAACGCCGCTATTATGGCAACGATCTCACAGATCATCTCTGCGGCGATTTCAGGAAGCGGCACCGATCTCGGCCTGCTGTTCAGCACCACGGCGGGTTTGGCTGCCGGTTGCCTGGCCGCCCCCTATGCCTCGCGGCATCGGGTGGCCCGACCTGTCGCAAATCGGCATCCTCCGGAGGCATCGGCATCTCTCAGGAGAGCGCCGGTGTTTGCAACGTGATGACCTCAGCCGTTCAAGGCCAAAAACCGCTGCATCCGTCAGGAAATACCGGCGTTGGAACGCGGGAGGAACGCGGTTCCGCACCACGGTCCTCGGAAGGACGCGTGGCCGGTTGTGTTTCAACATCAGCCCTGCTGGCGCTCGCTGGTGGGTGCTATGCTATCGGCGGCGGAATTGCTTTGCCGCAGCCTGGCGCTACGCCGCGCAAAACCCGACAGGAAGACGCCGGCGAGATAGCCGATCTCCATGAGCACGAGGAGAGCGAGGCCGGAAGCGATCGCTGCGATCAGCGAGGAGCCGTCGGCGAATGCCAGGCTGCCGAAGCCGATAGCCACAAGAATTGCGAAAATCGCGAAGGCCCAAGCGCGGATCGAAGCGCCGGCGGCTATCGAAATCACGGCCGCCACCAGGGTGGTGATCAGCATGGCCATCTTCCTTCCCTCTGCATTTCGACAAGGACCCTGGCACCAATCGTCCTGCCACGGTTCAAGATATCGAAGCACAGTCCTGTGATAGGCACGGCTTTCTCCATGACGAGCGTCTCAACAATGGAACACACAACCGGAGGCGGGACGCTGTTTCAGCAAACGAGCGGTCCTTCGATCCGCAATATATACCCGACTGGACTGTCATACGACAGGTCAGCCGGGTCAATCAACAACTGCTCCCTCAACCCTGAAGAGAGCAGCCATTCACTCGCATTCAAGACAACCGGAAGGGTGATGACATGAACAATCAGTGCGTTGTCTACGTCACGGATGTGGAATATTCATTTCCGACTATCCTTTCCGCGCTTCAGGCTCGCAAATTCGCAAGTTCCGCAACCGACGTTTGCGTGCTTATGTCTGAACGTCTCGACAATTTCGGCGAGTTGAAGGCCCTGCTCGCCGCGAGCGGCGTCGAATTGGCAGATGCGACCGACGCACTGCAGGATTCACTCGGCAAGCTTGACAGTTCGCATTTTCAGGGGCGCATCAGCGTTAGCACGATGGCCAAACTAGTCCTTTGCGAGATCCTGCCCACCCATTACAGCCAGATCATCTATCTCGATGGCGATACCCAGATCGTCAGCGATCTCGGCAAACTCGAAAACGCCAACGTGCCTGAAGGCCGGTTTTTCGCGGCCCGCGATTACACGGCAATCCAGGACTTCCTCAACACTGGGAAGGACAACCACTACTTCAATGCAGGGGTCCTGAAATTCCATCGGAACGGCTGGATCGGACAGGAGGCGCTTGAGCTTTTTGCCAGAAATCCCGAGGCTTGCGAGGGCAAACATGATCAGGGCGCATTAAATTATGTTTGCGGTTCGTCGCTCATCCTCGTGTCCAACCGCTGGAACTTTCCCAAGCAGTTTCTGCATCTGGTGAACATGTCTTCACTGGCGATCGTCCACTATATGGCGCATCCAAAGCCATGGCATGGGACCTTCTTTCCATGGACAGATCGTGAAAGCCAAGTCTATGTGGATCTGCGCAAAGCCCATCCGATTTATAACGCGCTCTATCGCGGAATAAGCCTCGATCGGAAGATACTCTATAAATATCGGTCAATACGGGCACGCCTCGAACACGCAATCGAAAGGAACGGCGCCCACCCGCGGGTTCAGAACCTGCTGGTTGGCGACTACGCAGTATGATGACGCATACTGGTCCGACCCAACAAATAAAGATCCGCTATAGAGCTCAGGATTGAAAATGAGTTATCGGGCTTCCGTCGCCAGTATCTCGCATTACGCAAAAGCCCGCCTGCGCCGGTCACTCAAGGCACGGCAAGTTCGCTATAACGTGCTGCGCAGTGGGCTCAGACAGGCCCGCCACGTCGTCATCTGCGTCATCCGTGACGAGGGCCATCGGCTGGCATTCTTCCTCCAATATTATCGCGATCTTGGTTTCGAGCACTTCATCTGCATCGACAACGGCTCGGCGGATGGAACGGCAGAATTGCTGTCCGGTTTCGACGACGTCTCGCTTCTCTCGGCTCATGGCTCCTACAAGGCGGCAAGGTTCGGAAACGACTGGATCAATGAGGTCATCAACCGGCACTGTCAGGAGAAATGGGTTCTTTATGTCGATGCAGACGAGTTCCTGGTCTACCCGCATTGCGACACTCGGCCAATCGATCAGCTGACCGCCTATATCGAATCCGCCGGCGGTCATTCCCTCCGCTCGGTCATGATCGACATGTACAGCGAGCGTCCCGTTCTCGAAAACATATGTGAACCCGGCCGCAACCCGCTCGAAGTCTGCAATCTATTCGACCGGTCAGGCTACGTCGCACATTTCGACGACCGCAACAGGACAACGTGGATCAAAGGGGGCGTCCGCGGACGCATCTATTTTCGCGATCGGCTCTGGGACGGGCCGGCGCTCAACAAGATCCCTCTTGTATATGTGACAGGTGAACGGCTGTTTCTCAAATCATCACACCAAGTCTGGCCGCTCTCCCTGAATCTGGGAGACATGCGTGGCGCGATTTGCGTATCCGGCGCCCTTCTTCACTTCAAATTCCTATCGACCTTCGTGCACAAGGTTGCCGATGCCGAGCATCTTTCTCAGCATACGGAAGAATACACTGTTTACTCCGCTGACAAGGGGATGGGCGGCTTCGTTTGTGACGATACAGGCACTTACGCAAGCTGGAGGGACTTGTCCGATCATGGGCTCATTCAAGGCGAAGGCTGGAAATATTGGAAGAATGTCTCCGGGGACGAAATCGAAACAGTCCAGCAGAACATGCCTGGCTCAGCGCAGCGACATCCGCAGAGAAGGCATGAAAATCGCTACGACCCCGCCTCCCTTGGATCGGCATCGTGACCGAACCTGGTAGCCGCCAACACGGCTCTATCGGACTTTCCGCCATTCCGCTCGAAGCTTAGGGGCAAATCTAAATCGAACGGCTCGACTGAAGCGTCACACGGTATGACTGCTTGAGGCATCATGCGATGGCATAAGCCCAGCATCAGCATTAAGCAGTCAGAGCCGCTGTGACGGCAAATCGCGATGAACTCTTCGCTGGTCGGCTTCGGTTTGCGGGCTCTCCGATGGCGACCGGAAGCCTATTTCAAAACCGCGCCGGCCAGCTCGCGTCTTGAACCGCGCTGCAGGTACAGGTTCTCAAGCCAGGTCACCTGTTTCCTCAACCCCAACGCAGGCCTTTCGATAAAGTGCCACGAGAAGGCGGCAAAACAAGTGACAATCAGGCTGCAGACGATCCCGTTCAGCCACCAGTTATGCGCCCAGGGTCCGAGCGCGACGAAGGCCTGCTGGATGGGATAGCCATAGAGGAATACGCCATAGGAATAGTCGGCCCCCTGAAGCACTCCGAGCTTGCGGGGCGAGGTGAGGCCGAGAAAGACCGTTACATATCCAATAGCCGGAATGGCAACGAAGTCCCCAAAAGAGCTGAACCAGTAAGCCCACAATATGACGGCAACGGAAGCGATGAAGATGCGGACATCCCACAGAATCTTGTCCTTGTAGAGATAAATGGTCACGCCCACGAGGAAGGCGCCGATCAGCAAATTCCCCGACGCGGTCGTCGGCATGGATGCCCAGTTGCTTTCATGCTTCCAATATCTCGCAAGCCCAAAACCTACGATCAACGCCGTCGTTGCCACCAGCGCGATTGCACGCCGCTTGACCACGCCGAGCAGGAAAAGCACGGCGATCGCGACGTAACATTCAAGTTCGAAAGGCACGGTCCAGAGCTGGCCATTTACCATGGCGGCGTCAGGATTGTTCAGGAACACTCCCGGAAGATTGAAGTGAATGTGTCCGGTGACATTCAGCAGATATGCAAAAAACTGGGCGTCGGTGAAGTAGTTACTGAGGTCATACTCGGTGTAGATCGCTCCAAGTATAAAAGCAGCCAGCAACACTTCCACTGCGAGAGCGGGGTAAATCCGGATAAACCGATTGCCAAGAAAGGAGATCAACGTCTTCGATCGCGCCAGACTGCCGGCAACCAGGAACCCGCTCAGGGCAAAGAACATGGGCAGTACCGACTTGATAAAGGGACGCAGGGGCGTTTCCCACAAAAACAGATCATCGCCATAGGTGACACGAGCCGTATGTATCCAAAGCACCGAAAAGGCCAACAGCAATCGCATGTAGTCAAATCCTGTCGGCCGCCCCTTCGCCAGGTCAAGCTTTTCACCGAGAACCATCAGTGCCCCTTTCAGAAGTTTTGACGCAATCGCAAGCATCATTGCCGGCTCGGGGACACGTGTCAGTGACCGCAGCTACATCATGAAAAATTTGAAGGGACTGCCTGTCTTCGGGACGAACACCTGACCATCGGTCCAACGCTCTGTGCTGCCGGAGGCGCCGTTCGATGGTCGGAGACGAATGCGGGCTATTGCGCAGCGAATTGGATGAGGAGACGATGAAATTACTGACCGCTCTGTTCTGTATCGTTCTCGCCTTTATCGGATTGGGCCTGATGGGAGGCGGCGCCTTGCTGCTCAGCCTCGGCGGCTCGCCCTATTACGCAATCACAGGACTTGCCTACCTCGTTGCGGCAGTTCTGCTGTGGCGCCGGAAGCCTCTCGGCGCATTGATTGTCCTGCTTGTCGCCGTTTTCACTCTTCCCTGGGCGTTATGGGAATCGGGCACCAATTTCTGGGCACTCTTCGCACGCTTGATGTCCCCCATCGCACTGGCGGGATTTGCGTTGCTCTTTGCACCAGCGCGCTTGCCCACCGTCGACCGAAAGCTCTTCCACGGCGGCGCCCTGCTTGCCGCCATTCTGTTTGCTGCAGGATTCGGTCTTGCCTTCATCCCGCATGAGGTGATCCGCCCTTCTGCAGACACCCCGGCTTACAAGACCGCCAAGGGCGACAACTCCCCTTCCGACTGGACATCCTATGGCCGCAGCACGGCGGGAGATCGCTATTCCCCGTTCGACCAGATCAACCGCAGCAATGTTGCCCAGCTTGACCTTGCCTGGACATATCGAACCGGAAGGGGCGACGGCGTCGATCAGAATACACCTCTGCAGATCGGGGATACGGTCTACACATGCACACCGACGAATGTGATCACAGCTCTTGATGCCGATACGGGAAAACCCCGCTGGACGTTCGACCCCAAGGCGTCGGCGCCCTATTGGCAGCGCTGCCGGGGCCTCGGCTATTACAAGATGCCGGAGGAACACCGATCGCCCGATGGCCTTTGCGACGAGCGTCTGCTACAGACGACCATCGATGCCCGCCTCCTCGCGATTGACAGCAAGACCGGCGCGCCGTGCACGGCCTTCGGCGACAACGGTACTGTGCAGCTCTCCCAGGGCATGGGTGAAGTCAAGACCGGCTACTATTTCCAGACATCGGCTCCGTTGATTGCCCGCAACCTGATTGTCATCGGAGGCTGGGTCACCGACAATCAGGAGGTCGGCGAGCCCTCAGGCGTCATCCGCGCATTCAATGTGGTGACCGGCGAGCTCGAATGGGCCTGGGATCTCGGCAATCCTGCGATCACCAAGCTTCCGCCGGAAGGCAAGACCTATACGCGCGCCACGCCCAATATGTGGACGACAGCGGCCTTCGACGACAAGCTCGGCCTCATTTATGCCCCGCTCGGCAATACCACGCCGGATTATTACGGCGCCAATCGCCCGGCTTTCGCCGATCAGTATAACGCGACGTTGGTGGCGCTCGATGTGACGACGGGTAGGGAGAGGTGGAAATTCCAGACCGTGCATCACGATATCTGGGACTATGATCTGCCGGCCCAACCAGCGCTGATCGACCTGCCCGATGGCAATGGCGCCATCGTGCCCGCCATCTTGCAGACCACCAAACGTGGGCAGCTTTTCCTGCTCAATCGCCAGACCGGCCTTCCCCTCGCCGAAGTTCAGGAAAAGCCGGTGCCGCAGAGGGGAGGCGCGCCGGAGGAGAAACTGTCGCCGACGCAGCCTTATTCGGTCGGCATGCCGACGATCGGCGCGGAACGCGTCACCGAGCAGCGGGCCTGGGGCCTGACAATGTTCGATCAGCTGGCCTGCCGAATCGCCTTTCGCAAGATGCGCTACGACGGGGACTTCACCCCGATCGGCACGCATCCTGCACTTCAGCAGCCGGGAAATCTGGGCGGCCTCAACTGGGGAAGCGTCTCGCTCGACCTCCCCAACAACCGCGTGTTCATGAACGACATCCGCGTACCCAGCATCTTCGCCCTCGTTCCGCGGGCCGATTACGTCGATTTCGCCCTCGTCACGACGGCGCACGGCCCTTCCGCTCCACAGCGCGGCACACCTTATGGTATGACGACCGAGAAGTGGACGTCGAGACTGCGCATTCCCTGCACGCAGCCACCATGGGGCATGGTGACGGCAGTGGATCTGAACACACGCAAAATCGCATGGCAGGTGCCGGCCGGGACTGCCGAACAGCTCGGACCGTTCAAGATCAAGATGAATTTACCCATGTCGATGGGCTTGCCGACCTATGCCGGCACATCGGCGACTGCGGGCGGCGTCGTCTTCTTTGCCGGCTTTCAGGACTATTACATTCGCGCCTATGACACCGAGAACGGCAATGAGCTTTGGAAACATCCTCTGCCGGTCGGCTCGAGTGCGACGCCGATGACCTACGTCTCACCGAGGACAGGCAAACAATATGTGCTGGTCTCGGTTGGCGGAGCGGCAAATTCGACTGACCTCGGCGACTATGTGCTGGCCTTCTCCCTGAAAGAGGGGGATTAGCCAGCCGAAAGATTGGCTGACAGTAGATGATGGCATCAAAGTCGTGCGCGCTCGCCATGTGTGATCCTCTTGCTGCCGATCCGGGAACCAACCCGCTTATGCAAGGTTAAGGCGATATGCCTCCGAGTTGTTGCCTCGGAAACATCTGGAGCGGTTCAGCTTTTCACGGAAGCGCAGAACCGCTCCAACCTTTTGGATTTACGCGATTCCGGAGGGAAACGGCTTCGCACTTTTCCTGGAATTGCTCTAACCGCCTTCCGACTCGGTCCGAAGGCCGGAAGGAAGCTAGCAATGCGCAACCACCACAATTCCCGACATGAGGGGATGAGCAGGCATCCCTATTCCATGTTCGCGGTCAACATGATCCTCAGCCTGATCGCCATGTACTTCGTGATGTTTTCAATGATCGACGGCTGGAGCGATTTCCGGAATAATCTCAACATGCTCTACATGGCGTTAACGATGGTGGCCCCGATGGGCATCATCATGCTCGCCACCATGGGCGGCATGTACCGGAACAGGAAGCTAAACGCCGCCATCCATGCCGGCCTGGTGATCCTGTTCGTCGCGGCCTTTGCAGGCACTCGCACACAGGCTCTCATAGACGACCGCCAATTCATCGCCTCTATGGTGCCGCATCATTCAGGCGCAATCCTCATGTGCCGGGAAGCAGCCCTCAACGATCCTGAACTGGTTGCTCTCTGCGCCAACATCTCGCGCGGCCAGCTTGCGGAGATCGAGCAGATGAACGCGATCCGCACGCGCCTGGATCAGGGTACGCGGTAAGACTCCTCGAGCCGTTGTCAAACAAACAAGCCCGCGCCTAGGCGGGCATTGTTATTTTGATGCCGAGGCCTGATGGCAGAGAGACTTGCAACTTCGGCGGAACAGCCGGTGTTAGTTGCAAGAAATTGCCCAATACGCCGTAAACAAAACCTAGGCACCTACGGGGTAATCCCATTTGCCTATGGAATAATAAAATAGGTACGACCCGATCGAAAGCGCGGGCTTGGCAAGCGGCCCGTCGGCCACGTCCGGACCGGCTCGATCTTGCTCCCCCGATGACAATAATCTTGTGAAAAATCCGATACTAGGGCACAATTTGCGAAGGCATCTGAAGTTGCGGCGCAGTCTCGAATCCGGCCGTCTCGCGCCGAGTGGCAGTTCGCGTCGGAGGGTCGGCGTCGATGGATCAGGGGTTCTTTCTTCTGTTCGCTGCGGTATCCGTGATCACGGCCCTGACGGTGGTCCTGGCACGCAATCCGGTTCACAGCGCGTTGGCGCTGATGGCGTGTTTCCTGCAGGTCTCGGCAATCTTCGTCTTGCTCCAGGCACCGTTGCTCGCGGTTATCCAGATCTTCGTCTATGTCGGCGCGATCATGGTCCTGTTCCTGTTCGTGATCATGATGATCGATGTGCGCGAAGCGGTGTTGCAGCGGTTCCTCCCAGGCGGCAACCTCCCAGCACTGGTCCTGCTCGCCCTGCTCGGGGTCGAGATGCTCGTGCTGGTGCTCTGGAGCAACCGCTTTTCGGTCATGGAGCCCGTCGCGATGCGAAGCGGCGATGACGTCAGGCAGCTTGGCACAGCCCTTTTCGCCGACTATCTCCTGCCGTTTGAAACCGCATCCGTAATCCTGCTGGCGGCCTTGGTCGGCGCCATCATGCTGGCGCGAAAGGAGCAGGGGTGATGGTTCCGCTCTGGTGGTATATTGTGCTCGGAGTGGTCCTGTTCGTGATCGGAGCGGCGGGCGTGCTGCTCAGGCGCAATATTCTCATCGTATTGATGTCGCTGGAGCTGCTGCTCAACTCGGTCAACATCAATTTCATCGCTTTCGGGCGTTACCACGCCGATTTCCGCGGGCAGATCTTCGCGATCTTCGTCATCGCAATCACTGCGGCGGAAGTTGCCGTCGCCCTCGGTATCCTGGTTGCCCTCGTGAGGAACAAATCCACCCTCAAGATCGACGACGTGACGGTGATGAAAGGATAGCGGCTTTGGACCCGGTTGTATCGATCCGGCCGTTGCTTGCCATCGCCGTCGCCGGTCTGGCGGCCCTTTCAGTTCTCCTTTTGCATAACCGCGAGAGACTTCGCGATCTGGTCTCGCCATTGGCCGCGATCGCAATGTTCGCGATTGTCGTGTCGATGGCGCCCACGGTGCTGGCGGGCGGGACGGTCGAATTGCGCCTGTTCGAGGTTCTGCCGGGGATCGACTTTGCTTTCCGGGTCGATGCGCTCGGCATGGTGTTTGCCACCGTCTCGTCGCTTCTGTGGATCGTGGCGGCGATCTATTCCGTCGGCTACATGCGGCATTTGAACGAGCATGCGCAGACCCGGTTCTTCGCCTGCTTCGCCAGCAGTCTTGCGGCCGCCGCGGGAGGCGCCTTCGCCGCCAATCTGTTTACGCTGGTGATCTTCTACGAAGCGCTCAGTCTCGCTACCTATCCGCTCGTCTATCACCACGAGGACGAGGAGGGATGGAGGGGCGGCCGCAAGTACCTCGTCTATCTGATGGGCGCCTCGAAAAGCGCGCTGCTCGCCGCACTGGCGCTGACCTACCATATTGCAGGGTCGCTCGACTTTGTCGCGGGAGGGCTGCTGGCGGCGAGCGATGCCTCGGCGGCGCTGCTGACGGTCGTCTATTTCTGCTATCTTTTCGGCTTCGCCAAGGCCGCCGTGATGCCGATGCATGCCTGGCTGCCCGCCGCGATGGTCGCGCCGACACCGGTCAGCGCGCTTTTGCATGCAGTGGCAGTGGTCAAGATGGGCGTGTTCTGCGTGCTGCGGGTGGTGTTCCATGTCTTCGGCACGGGGCTGGTGGATGGGCTGAGCCTCGGCATCGCCACGGCCTATCTGGCTTCGTTCACGATCCTGATGGCGTCGGTTTACGCCCTCACGCGGGACGACCTGAAGGCCAGGCTCGCCTATTCGACGGTCAGCCAGCTCTCCTACATCGTGCTGGGCGCGGTTCTGTTATCGCCGGTTGCGATGGTCGGCGGGATCATCCACATCGCAGCGCACGCATTCTCCAAGATCACGCTCTTTTTCTGCGCCGGCTCGATCTATTGCGCGTCCGGCAAGCGCAACGTCAGCGACATGGCCGGTATCGGCCGCAGGCTGCCCTGGACGATGGGGGCATTTTTCATCGCTTCACTCAGCATGATCGGGATACCGCCGACCGCGGGCTTCGTCAGCAAATGGTATCTGGCGGAGGGCGCCGTGGCGGCGGGAGAGACGGCGTTCCTGGTCGTGCTCCTGGTGAGCTCGGTCCTGAACGCCGCCTATTTCCTGCCGGTCAGCTATGCCGCCTTCTTCCAGGCCGAGAGGCAGGAGAGCCGGACGACGGTCCGTGAAATTCCGCTGGTCACGATTCCGCTGGTCACGACGGCGATCCTGTCGGTGCTGATGGGCATTTTTCCGGGCTATTTTCTCACTCTGGCAGATGGAGTGATCCGATGATCAAGCGTGTCGTCGACTTCTTTGGTGCCGAGCAATATGCGAGGCCGCGCCGCCGACTGTTCTACCTCGTGCTGGTCCTGATCGTCGTCGCCGACTTTCTGGTCTCTCGCGAACATGCCGAATATCTGTGGGACAGGCTGCCGGGCTGGTCCGCCGTCTACGGCTTCGTCTCCTGCGTCCTGCTTATCTTCGTTTCCAAGTTTCTCGGCCATCGGGTCGGGCTGATGCGGCGCGAGGACTATTATGACTGACTTCATCCATCCAGCTCTGCTCTTTATTCTTGGCGCCGTGCCGATCCCTTTCCTCAGCGGGCCGGTCCGCAAGGCCTATCTGCTGCTGATCCCTGCGCTGGCGATCCTTGCCGTACTTGCCATGGAACCGGGCAGCTATGGCGAAGCGCGATTCATCGGGCAGGAGATCCTAATCGCGAAGGTGGACAAGCTCAGCATCGTCTTCGCCACCGTTTTCACCATAATGGCGTTGATCGGCATGGTCTACGCGCTGCACCTGACGGATACCGGCCAGCACGTGGCGGCATTCGTTTATGTCGGCAGCGCGCTTGGCGTAGTGTTTGCGGGTGACTACCTGACCCTCTATCTGTTCTGGGAGGGCATGGCATTCGCCTCCGCCTATCTGGTCTTCGCGCAGCGTGGTGGACCGGCAATCCGGGCCGGGTTCCGTTACCTCATGGTCCATATCACCGGCGGCGTCGTCCTGCTCGGCGGCATCATTTCCCACGGGCTCGCCACCGGTTCACTGCTTTTCGGCCCGATCGCGGGGGCCCTCACCAACGGAGGAATGGAGGTCGGCGACTACCTGATCCTCGCCGGCTTCATCCTCAACGCCGCCGTGCCGCCGCTCAATGCTTGGCTGACCGATGCCTATCCGGAGGCGACCGTCACCGGGGCGGTGTTCATGAGCGCGTTTACCACCAAGACCGCCGTCTATGTGCTGGCGCGAGCCTTTCCGGGGACCGAGCTCCTTGTCTGGCTCGGCACCATCATGGCGCTCTACGGCGTCATCTACGCGGTGCTGGAGAACGATTGCCGACGGCTTCTCGCCTATCACATCGTCAGCCAGGTGGGCTATATGATTGCGGGTATCGGCATCGGCACCGAGATGGCGCTGAACGGAGCCGCCAGCCACGCCTTCGCGCATATCCTCTACAAGGCGCTGCTGTTCATGGGTGCCGGTGCAGTCATCTACGTCACCGGCCGACGCAAGCTCACCGAGCTCGGCGGGCTTTACAAGACAATGCCGCTGACCGTGGCGCTTTACATGGTCGGCGCCTTCGCGATCTCGGCCTTCCCGTTCTTCTCGGGGTTCGTCACCAAGTCGATGGTGGTAGCGGCCGCAGGAGCGGATCACCGCGCGCTGGTGGTGCTGGCGCTGACCATGGCATCGTCCGGGACGTTCCTGCATACTGGCCTCAAGCTTCCCTATTACATGTTCTTCGGGACGGACCGGAAACTGGAGGCGCGCGAGCCGCCGCGCAACATGCTGATTGCCATGGGCATTGCGGCGGTGCTCTGCATTGCGATCGGGGTGTTCCCCCAGCCGCTTTATGCGCTTCTGCCCTATCCGGTGGATTTCGAACCTTATACGGGTTCGCATGTCACGGAGAGCCTCGGGCTGCTGATGTTCACCGCCCTGGGGTTCGTGCTGTTCCTCTGGGCACTCGATCCCGAGAACACGATCAGCCTCGACACCGACTGGTTTTACCGCAAGGGTGCGCGGGCCTTCATGTGGCTCGCCGAAAGGCCGCTGGCGCGCTATGAGCAGGCGGTGAGCAATGTCTCCGAGACCGCGGCGCTGCCCTTGCTGCACGGCGCGGCGCGGGCAGGACTCCGGCTCGATCTGACCGGCGTCGATGCCGTCGTGAATGGCGTCGCCCACTCGATCCTGCACGGCGGCGGGCGGCTCAGGCGGCTCCAGACGGGTGTCGTGACCCATTACGTGCTGGCGATGATCGTCGGTTTGATCGCAGCCACCGCCGTCTTCGTCGTGGCGTGGCGGTAGGGGGTGCCATGGGCTTCCCGCTGCTCAGCCTCATCATATTCACACCCGTTGTCGGGGCCGCGGTTCTCATGTTCCTGCGCGATGACGATGTAGTGCGGTGGAGCGCGCTCTCTTTCACCGTCCTCGACCTTGCTCTTTGCATCGCCATGCTGGTCGGATTCGACACCAAGATCCATGCCATGCAGTTCACCGAGACGCACTCGTGGGTGCCCGCGCTCGGGATCAATTATGCCCTTGGCATCGACGGAATCAGCGCGCTCTTCGTGTTCCTGACCGCATTGTTGGGGTTGATCTGCGTGCTCGCCTCCTGGGTCGCGATCGACCGCAAGGTGAAGGAATTCATGATCTGCCTGCTCTTCATACAAGCGCTGATGCTCGGCGTCTTCTGCGCGCTCGATCTCTTCCTTTTCTACGTCTTTTGGGAGGCGATGCTGATCCCGATGTATCTCATCATCGGCGTCTGGGGCGGCGAGGGTCGGGTCTATGCGGCGATCAAGTTTTTCCTCTACACGCTGGCGGGCAGCCTCCTGTTCCTGATCGGCGTCATCGTGCTCTATTTCTACGGTGGCAGGACCTTCGATATCCTCGCTTTGACGGAACAGGATTTGCCATTCCGGATCCAGTCCTGGCTGTTCTTCGCCTTCCTGGTCGCTTTTGCGGTCAAGGTTCCGATGGTGCCGGTCCATACCTGGCTGCCGGACGCCCATGTGCAGGCGCCGACGGCGGGCAGCATTATCCTCGCCGGAGTGCTCCTGAAGATGGGCGCCTACGGATTCCTGCGGTTCTCGCTGCCGATGCTGCCGGAAGCATCGATGTATTATTCGCCGCTGATGCTGGCGCTTTCGGGGCTTGCGATCGTCTATGGCGGGTTGCTCGCACTTGCGCAGGACGATCTGAAGAAGCTTGTGGCTTATTCCAGCATCAGCCACATGGGCTTTGTGACGCTTGGGATTTTTGCGCTGAATCTCCGAGGGCTCGAGGGCGGTATCCTGCAGATGTTCAATCATGGCGTGACGACAGGCGCCCTATTCCTGTTCGTCGGGCTGATTTACGAGCGCACCCATACCCGCAGCATCGCCGACTATGGTGGGTTGATGAAGGTGGCGCCGGTCTACACCACGTTTCTGGCACTGTTTACCCTGTCGTCGATGGCGCTGCCGGGAACGAATTCGTTCGTGGGCGAGTTGCTGGTGCTGTCAGGCGGGTTTGCGGCCAATCTGGTCGCTGGCTCTGCCGCCGTTTTGGGCGCATTGCTGGGGGCTGCCTATCTGCTTGGCATGTACGGAAAAATCGCGCTCGGCCCGGCCAGCGTCGGTACCCGGTTGAAGACACGCGACGTGAACGCCCGTGAGATGGCCGCGATCCTGCCGCTGGCCGTCTTCGTGCTCTGGGTTGGGCTCTATCCGAAACCCTTCCTCGACATCATCGATGACTCGGTGAAGCATCTGCTGACGCAGATGAACAGTAAGGGGAGCGGCCCATGACCGCCGCCGCGCTTTTCCAGTCGGCCCTGGCGAGCCTGCCCGAGATCGTGGTGATCACCGGCGCCTGCATCCTGCTGATCCTGGGACAGTTTGTGCGAAGGGGACAGGAACATTTCCTTGTCTGGGCGTCTGTCGCGATCGTATTGATTGCCGCCTTGGCGACACTCATCCTGGCAAGCGAGATACGGCCAGCCTACACGGGCATGTTCGTCGCCGACCGCTTCTCGGTCTTCTTCAAGTTCGTTTTCTACCTAGCCACCGTTCTGACATTCCTGCTTTCGCTAAAATATGCCGATATCGAAGGGATCGGCAGCAGCGAATATTATGTCCTGCTGCTCTTTGCGCTTTCCGGCATGATGATCATGGCCTCGGCGACCGATCTCCTGTCGATCTATGTGGGCCTCGAACTGATGGTGATATGCACCTATGTGCTGACCGGCTTCCTGCGGCTTGAGCGGCGGTCCAACGAAGCAGCGCTGAAATATGTAATCCTTGGCGCGGTCTCGACCGGGATTTTCCTTTACGGCGTTTCGCTGGTCTACGGGCTCACCGGCACAACGCAATTGGACGGGATGGCTGCGGCCGTGACTGGCGATCCGCTCGATCCCGGATTGTTGCTGGCGGTGGTCTTCATCGTCGCGGGGCTGGTCTTCAAGGTCGGCGCGGTTCCCTTCCACATGTGGCTGCCGGACGTCTATGAAGGCGCGCCAACGACGATTACCGCCTTCATGTCGGTAGGCCCCAAGGCGGCGGGGTTCGCGGTGATCCTGCGGGTGTTCCTCAACCCTCTGGTCGCAGCCTCGGACGTCTGGATCATCGTTGCCGTCATTGCGGTGGTGACGACGGCGCTCGGAAGCTTCGTGGCGCTGGTGCAGGACAATTTCAAGCGTCTCCTGGCCTATTCCAGCATCGCCCATGCCGGCTTCGCCATTTTCGGCGTGGCCGCTGGTGGCGCCGATGGGATCGCCAGCGTCATGCTCTATCTGCTGATCTACGCTTTCATGAATCTCGGCATTTTCGGAGCCGTCATCATGATGCGGAACGGCGATGTCTCGGGCGAGGTCATCGAAGACTATGCGGGCTTCGCCAAGTCACATCCGGGGTTCGCGCTTCTGATGCTGCTCTATCTCTTCTCGCTGGCCGGCATTCCGCCGACCGCCGGGTTCTTCGCCAAGTTTTACGTGCTTGTCGCCCTCGTCGAGCATGGTTTCGTCATGCTGGCGATAATCGCCGTGCTGCTCAGCGCCGTCGCTGCTTATTTCTACATCCGCATCGTCATGGTGATCTACATGCGCGAGCCGAAGAGGGCGTTCGCCCCGGCGCTGACGCCTCTGGTGGGCGCGACGCTCGCCGTCACCGCCGCCGGCACCGTCGGCATCGGGCTATTTCCGTCGTGGTTCCTGAAGCTTGCCCAAGATTCGGTCCTTGGCGGGTGAGCGATTGGATTTGCAATGATCACACCGACGGAATAAACTTGGAGGCAGAGAAAGGATTGTCCAGTCGCGCCGTGGCGTGACCGACTTACCCGTTCGGGATGAACGGTCGGTGGGCAACCGGTGCAGTGATATGGCTGCAATGGAATTCTTACCGGTTCTTTTCATGATCGCCGGAGTCGTTCTGGTGGCGGGGGTGACGTTGTTCGTTTCCTCGCTGCTGCGCCCATCCAATCCCTATCCCGCCAAGAACATGCCCTATGAATGCGGTATGGAGGCCGCGGGCGAGGCGGCGGCGGGCCGCTTCAGGGTGCCGTTCTTTGTCCTCGCAATCCTGCTGGTCGTTTTCGACGTCGAAGCGATGTTCCTCTTTCCCTGGGCCGTCGTCCTGAAAGAGATCGGACTGGTCGGCTATATCGAGATGATCGTCTTCATATTGCTGCTTCTCGTGGGCTTCGCCTATGCCTGGCTGAAAGGAGCGCTGGAATGGGAGGCGTAAACAATGCGATTCGCGACAGCGTTCTGTTCACCACGGCCGACAGCATCATCAGTTGGAGCCGGAGGTCGGCGCTGTGGCCGGAAACCTTCGGCATTGCCTGCTGCGCCATCGAAATGATCTCGGCCGGTTGCGCCCGCTACGATCTCGACCGGTTCGGCGTGGTGTTCCGCCCTTCGCCGAGACAATCCGACGTCATGATTATCGCCGGCACAGTGACCCGGAAATTCGCGCCCGTCGTGCGGCGGCTCTATGACCAGATGCCGGAACCGCGCTGGGTGATCGCAATGGGCACCTGCGCTATTTCGGGCGGCGTCTACAACACCTATGCCGTGGTGCAGGGATCGGAAACCTTCGTGCCAGTCGATGTGCATGTGCCCGGCTGTCCGCCCCGGCCCGAGGCGCTGATGCACGGCTTCCTCCTGCTTCAAGAAAAGATCAAGAAGTCCCGGGCGCTCGCCGGCACACCTCTGGATCGGGTTATAGCGTCATGAGTGCGGAGCCGCCCCTCAATCGCGCTCCGATCATGGAGCGCTTCGGAGAAACAATCGACGACCTCGGCACTGCGCACGGTATCGACGTCTTTGCCGTTCCACCCGAGAGGGTCGTCGAGTTCTGCCGTTTCCTGAAAGAAGATCCGTCGCTGCAATTCAATTTCCTGTCGGACATTTGCGGGGTCGATCATTATCCCGAAACGCCGCGGTTCGAGGCGGTCTACCATCTTTATTCGCTGCCCAACAGGTGGCGGGTCCGCATCAAGTGCCGGCTTGGCGATCCTCCCGAAGTGCCTTCGGTCACGGGAGTCTGGCGCACCGCCAACTGGCATGAGCGTGAGGCCTGGGACATGTATGGCATCCGGTTCGAGGGACATCCCGATCTGCGCCGGATCTACATGTGGGAAGGCTTCGAGGGCTTTCCTCAGCGCAAGGATTTCCCTCTCAGGGGCTATAAGGACAAGTTGAACCCCTTTGGTGCCGAAGGTCCGCCGCCAACGCAGCCCGACCTTGCCACCAGGGACATTCCGTAAGGGGGCCGTTCTACGCCGGAACATTGAGATGACTGAAGTCACCGAGCTCAGCAGGCCTGAGGGTGAAGCGCTCAATACCAGGGAGGTGCTTCTCAACCTCGGTCCGCAGCACCCCAGCACCCATGGGGTTCTTCGGCTCGTTCTCGAGCTGGACGGCGAGTTCGTCGAGCGCGTCGATCCGCATATCGGCTATCTCCATCGGGGCACCGAAAAACTGGCGGAGAGCTTCACCTATACCCAGATTTTCCCACTGACAGACCGGCTCGATTATCTCTGTCCGCCTTCGAACAACCTCGCCTTCGCGCTGGCGGTGGAGAAACTCCTCGGCATAGAAGCGCCGATCCGAGCGCAATATATCCGCGTGATGATGGCCGAGCTGGCACGAATCTCCGGTCACCTCCTGATCACGGGCGCGCTGCCGATGGATCTCGGCGCTATGACCGCGCTGCTTTACGTCATGCGCGAGCGCGAAATGATCATGGACCTCCTGGAAATGATCACCGGTGCGCGCATGCACACTTCCTTCTGCCGGGTCGGCGGGGTGCGCGAGGACCTGCCTAACGGGTTCTTCCCCAAGATCCGGGAGTTTTGCGACATTTTCCCGAACCGTATCCGCGACTATGAGCGACTGCTCGAAGACAACCGGGTGTTTCTCAATCGCACGAAGGGGGTCGGCGTGATCTCCGCAGAGGATGGCATCGATCTCGGCCTCAGCGGCCCGAACCTGCGTGCTTCCGGTGTCAACTGGGACATCCGCCGCGACGAGCCCTACGAGATCTATGACAGGCTGGCGTTCAACGTCATCACCCGTGACGAGGGCGATTGCTATGCACGCTGGCGATGCCGCGTCGATGAGATGCGCGAGAGCATAAGGATCATCGACCAATGCATCGACCAGATGCCTGAGGGGCCGTTCCAGATCGACGTGCCGACAATCGCCTTCCCACTGGACAAGGATCGGGTGCACTGCTCGATGGAGGCGCTGATCCAGCATTTCGACCTGTCGGCCTACGGCTTCAAGGTGCCGAAGGGCGAGGTCTATTCGGCAATCGAGGCGCCAAAGGGCGAGCTTGGCTTTTACATCATCAGCGACGGGTCGCCAAAACCGTTCCGCATGAAGGTGCGGGCACCCTCGTTCGTCAACCTTCAGGCCCTCTTCGGGGTCACCAACGCCCGCTATCTGGCGGACATGATCGCCGTGCTCGGCAGCCTCGACCCTGTGATGGCGGAGGTGGACAAGTAGCAAGGATTTGAATGCGATGACCATGCGCGAAAAGATCGAAGAGGCGGCGGCGCGGTATCCCGACCAGCGCTCTGCGATCATGCCCGCGCTCCTGATCGCGCAGGAAGAACATGGCCATCTGCCTGGGCCAGTGCTGGAAGAGGTCGCCGACATTCTCGGAGTCGAGCGAATCTGGGTCTACGAGCTGGCGACCTTCTACACCCTCTTCCATACCGAACCGGTGGGGATGTTCCACCTGCAGCTCTGTAACAATGTTTCCTGCTTGCTGTGCGGATCGGAGGACCTGCTAGACCATCTGGAAACGATGCTGGGGATCAGGAAAGGCGGCACCACCCCGGACGGGCTGTTCACGCTTTCGACGGTCGAATGCCTCGGCGCCTGCGAGATGGCCCCGGTGATGCAAGTCGGCGACGATTACCACGGCCACCTTGATGTGACGCGGATAAACGCACTGTTGGACAGCCTGCGGGCGATAGCGGGAGCCGCAAGCGTCGAACACGCCTCTGCGCGGCTGCCGGGGGAGTAGCGCCATGTTCGAGCCGGTTCTTCTGAAAAATGTCGATGTGGCGGACGGTCATTTGGTGTCGACTTACGAGGCTGGCGGCGGCTATCAGGCGCTGGCGAAGGCGTTGCGCGAGCACACGCCTGACGAGGTTATCGACCTCGTCAAACGGTCCAACCTGCGCGGTCGCGGTGGTGCCGGATTCCCAACGGGCATGAAATGGGGTTTCGTGCCGAAGCGCACCGGCAAGCCGACTTACCTGTGCTGCAACGCCGATGAGGGCGAGCCGGGCACGTTCAAGGACCGGATCATCATGGAGCGCGACCCGCATCAACTGATCGAGGGGCTGGCGGTCAGTGCATACGCGATCGGGGCCGAAACCGCCTATGTCTACGTTCGCGGAGAATATGTGACGGCGATCCGTCGTCTGGAGCAAGCGATCGCCGAGGCCCACGCGAAGGGCTATCTCGGAAAGCGCATTCTAGGCTCGGATTTCAATTTCGCGGTACACATACACTGCGGCGCCGGCGCCTATATCTGCGGCGAGGAGACTGCGATGCTCGAGTCGCTCGAGGGCAAGCGGGCGCAGCCGCGATTGAAGCCGCCGTTTCCAGCCGTGGCCGGGCTCTATGCCAGCCCGACTGTAATCAACAATGTCGAGACGCTGGCCTGCGTGCCGCATATCGTGGCGCGGGGCGCGGACTGGTTCCGCGGCATCGGCCCGGACAAGAGCCCCGGCCCGAAGCTCTACTGCCTCAGCGGACAGGTGCGCAAACCCGGTCTCTACGAGTTGCCGATGGGCATACCGCTGCGCGAGCTGGTCGAGGAACATGCCGGCGGGGCCTTGCGGGGACGCAAGATCAAGGCAGTGATCCCGGGCGGGGTCTCAGCGCCGGTCATCCCTGAACACGGGCTGGAGGTGAGGATGGATTTCGACTCGCTGGCTGCCGCCGGCTCGATGCTCGGTTCGGCTGGCGTTATCGTGATCGACGATAGCACCTGCATGGTCAGGGTCGCCACCAGGATTGTCGAGTTCTTCCACCACGAGTCCTGCGGCAAGTGCACGCCCTGCCGGGAAGGATTGAACTGGGTCGTGAAAGTCCTGCGCCGGGTTGAAGGCGGGGATGGCGCACCCGGCGATCTGGAGCAGCTGGAGATGCTCTGCAAGGGCATTTTCGGCAATACGTTTTGTGCCTTGGGTGACGGTGCAGCGATGGGATTGCGGGCAGCACTCAAGCATTTCCGAGATGAGTTCGTCGTCCATGTCGAGGAGCGGAGGTGCCCGTTTCACTGAAGGAGTGTGCTGGATCAGGATTGTGAGGAACCATGCTTAAAGTCACGATCGATGGACAAACGCTGGAAGTTGAGGCTGGCTCGACGGTGCTGCAGGCCGCCCGGCATTTGGGCATCGATATTCCGACCTTCTGCTATCTGAAGCGTCTGCCGCCGCTGGCCTCCTGCCGCATGTGTCTGGTGGAGATCGAGGGCCTCCGGCGGCTGCAGCCGTCCTGCGCTACTGCGGCCACCGATGGCATGGTCGTGCGGACGAATACGCCTCTGATCGAGGAAACGCGCTCTTCCATGCTCGACATGCTGCTCGCCAATCACCCCCTCGACTGCCCGATCTGCGACAAGGGCGGCGAATGCGAGCTTCAGAACATGGTAATGGCCTATGGGCCCCGCGAAAGCCAGTTCCGCGATGACAAACGTGTGTTCCACTCCGAGGACATTCGCCTCAGCCCGGTTATCATCATGAACGTCAACCGCTGCATCCAGTGCCAGCGCTGCGTCCGGATGTGCGAGGAGGTCGTCGGCGCGGTGGCGCTGGGCACCGTCGAGAAAGGCATGGATACCGCCGTCACCGGATTCGAGGGCAGTCTGGCGAGTTGCGACCAGTGCGGCAATTGCGTCGAGGTCTGCCCGGTCGGCGCGCTGATGAGCTTCCCCTACCGCTACAAGGCGCGCCCCTGGGATCTCGTAGAGACCGACACCATCTGCCCGCATTGCGGCACCGGTTGCCAGCTGACAGTGGGCACGCGCAAGGGCGAGTTCATGCGGGTGCGCTCGAAGTGGGACGAAGGTGTCAACCACGAAACTCTCTGCGTGCGAGGACGCTTCGGCCTCGATTTCGTTGCAAGCCGGGACCGGATCAAGCAGCCAATGATCCGTCAGGATGGCGCCCTGGTCCCGGTTTCCTGGGACGAAGCGGGGGATTATCTGCGCCGGCGACTGTTGGCTGTCGAGAGCACGGAGGCCGGCGGGCTGGTCTCGCCTCGCCTGCCCAACGAGGTGCTTTATCAGTTCCAGAAGCTGATGCGAACAGTATTCCGGACCAACAACATTGATTGTTCGTCACGCTGGGCCGCGCCCTTCGATACGCTCGGCCCGCTATTGGGAACTTTCTACAGCCGCACACCGCTGGCCGACGTAATCGGCAACGACTGCGTGCTCGTCGTCGGCGGCAACGTGACCGAGGAGAATCCCGTCACCGAATACCTGCTGCGAGACGCCGCGCGGCGGCGCCAGGCCGGATTGCTGATGCTTTCGGCGCGGCCCTCGCGCCTGGACGCCGATGCCAGGGTGGTGGTACGCGTGCCGCCGGGCGGAGAAGAGGCAAGCCTTGCGGCGGTGGTAGCCGCGCTCATGGCGGTGGCCCGTCAGACCTTGCCGGGCGACGCATTTGCGGACATCGGGGCGATGGTCGGCAGGCCGGCAGCGGGCACCGGCAGCGACGGGCCGGATCGTCTGGCCACCGCGCTCAAGGAAGCCCGTAGCGTCACCGTGCTTGTCAGCGTCGACCTCCTGAGATCACCCGAAGCGCGCGCGACGCTGCTGCAGCTCTACAACCTGCTGCAGGTTCTCCGCCTGCTAGGCAAAGGCCCGGCGATGCAGTTTCTCTTCGACCGTGCCAACCAGCTGGGCGCCTGGGACATGGGGGTCCTGCCGGCGGCTCTCCCGGGGCTGCGGGCCGTCGCCGATGACGCGGCGCGCGCAGCTCTTGCCCGAAACTGGGGCGCCCAAATCCCGTCTGAACCCGGTGCGAATCTCGATGCCATGCTGGAGCTCTCCATCGGTGGCCGGATGGGCGCTTTCTACATCGTCGGAACCGACCCCCTGGTCGCCTATCCCGACCGGGACTTTGTGACGCGGGCGCTTGGCGCAGTTGATCTCCTGATCGTGCAGGACGCGTTCCTCACGGAAACGGCGGGCATGGCCGAGGTCGTCTTGCCCGCGGCGGGATACGGCGAGGAATCCGGAACGTTCACCAACAACGAGGGCCGGATCCAGAATGTTCGGAAATTCCGTGAGCCCGTCTTCGACGCGCGAGGCAATCTGGCGATTATCGACTTCGTCGCCGCGCTACGTAGCAAGGCGTTGCCGCCATCGACGCGAGGCGAAATTTTCGACGAGATTGCCCGGCTGGTTCCGGCCTATCAGGGGTTGACGCAGGACGGACTTGGCGCCGACGGCGCATTCACCAAGGCGGTGCCAACATTATCGGCTGGCGTGTTCCTTGCGCCGCCGTCCGCTCCAACAGCGGCCGACCGGCTCATGCTGATCACCGGCGACTGCCTGTTCCACAACGGATATCTTTCCGAACGGTCGGACACGCTGAACACAGTCGCCAACGATCCCTATGTCGCGATGAGCGCGCAGGATACTGCGGAGCTTGGCCTTTCGGATGGCGATCAGGTAATCGTGCGTTCCAGCCAGGGCGAACTGTCGGCGCAGCTCAAGGTCGACAGGCGGTTTCCCAAGGGCCTCGTCTTCGTTCCGGAAAACTATAGAGCCTTGCGTCTCAACAGCCTGCTGCGGCGGGGCGAATATCCATGCGCGGTGGAAGTCCAGAAGGCGCATGCCACTCCTGACGTCGCCCCCCCAGGCCGGATCTGGCGCGGGGTTTGAGGATTTGGGATCGGGGGCACCGCAACACTCCGTGGCAAGCTGTCCGCCCCAGCGTCATTACATCGAGTGGGCGGCGTCAGTGATACCTGGTCCCGCATATGTAATCCTGCAGCTCCTGCTCTGTACGCTGCGCTTCGTCGAGCCTGTGCTTAACCACATCTCCGATGCTGACCACGCCGACAACGTTGCCTCCATCCGTGACCAACACATGGCGCGTACGCCGCTGGGTCATGATCCCCATCGCGACGGGTAGCAGATCTTGTGTCGAACACGTCGCGACATTGCGGTTCATGATGTCCGCGACCCGCATCGCCGCTGCGGCGGCCCCGTATTCCGCCACCGCATTGCAGCAATCCCGCTCCGACACTGTACCGAGGTATTTGCTGTTTGATCGGCTCACGACGACGAAGCCGATATTGTTGTCTCGAAACAACCTCAGTACCTCCACCATCGTCTGATCGGGGGCGACTGCGATGACACCGACACCCTTGTTCTTCATGATTTCACCGACAAACATCTGAGCCTCCTGTTCGAGCGCTTCGGTTTGATGGCTGGCGCTTTCATGTTCGCCGGATATTCCGCCACCAGTTGTAGCCGTGCGTCTCTTTCGTCTCGACGAGTACGTCCTTCTTCGTATTCAGGCGCGCGGCGACCACGCCACCGCCGGTTGCCGCCTTACCCGGCTTGGCGAGCAGATCGTCGCGCCCGATCACCAGGTCAGCAGAGGAAAAACTGGAAAATTCGTATTGTTGCCCAAGCGCGATTGCATCCGCCGGGCAGGCGTCCTCGCACAACCCGCAGAACAGGCAGCGGGCTGTGTCGATTTCAAATTTCGCCGGGTGCCGGCTGCCCTTCTCGTCCTCGTACGGGACGACTTCGATACAGTCGCAGGGACAGATCCGCGCGCAGAGTTCGCAGGCTACGCACTTGATCTCGCCCTCTTCGTCACGCTTCAGAAAGTGATGCCCGCGGTAACGCGAGTAGGGTAGCCATTTTTCGTTGTCCGGATATTGCATGGTCACGGTTTTGGAGAACAGATATCCGAAGGTCAGAGCCAAGGCATTCGCCAGATCGGCGAAGAACGCCCAGCCAACCCATGTTCCAACTCTGTCCTGCGCGCGCGACATCGCCGCCTCGCTACGGGGTCGTTACGACCCCTAAAAGTATACCGGTTATAATTATGTTCGCCATCGACAGAGGAAGCAAGACCTTCCATCCGATCGCCATCAACTGATCGTAGCGGTAGCGGGGGAAAGTGAAGCGGAACCAAATAAACACATAGACGAAGAACGCGACCTTGAGAGCAAACCACAGGAGCGGCGGCAAGGGAATCAGAACACCGTTCCAACCGCCGAAGAACAGGATCACCACCAAGACCGACACAAGCAATACGATGGCATATTCGCTGACCATAAAGAAGGCAAAGCGGATACCGCTGTATTCGGTATGGAAGCCGGCCCCTAGATCCCCTTCCGCTTCCGCCAGATCGAAGGGAATGCGCTGCGCTTCGGCCAATCCGGCGACGAAGAACACCAAGAACCCGACCGGTTGGTAGACGATGTTCCAGACATCGGCCTGCGCCCGCACGATCTCGAGAAGGCTCATGGACTGCGCCAGCATGACCACGCCGATGACCGCGAACCCCATCGGGATTTCGTAGCTGATCATCTGGGCGCAGGTTCTGAGGCTGCCCAGGACAGCGTATTTGCTGTTGGAGGCCCAGCCGCCAAAGATGACGCCATAGACCTCGATCCCGATCACCGAGAAAACGAAAAGAAGCGCCACATTCATGTTGGAGACGTAGAGCGTGATCCCGTGGCCGAGGACCGAGACCGTTTCGCCGAAGGGGATCGCGACGAACACCACAAAGGGCGGAGCGAGCGCCAGGATTGGCGCCAGTTTGAACAGGAACCGGTCGGCCTCGGCCGGGATGTGATCCTCTTTCGTCAAGAGCTTGATTCCGTCCGCCACCGGCTGCAACAGCCCGTGCCATCCCACGCGCATCGGCCCCATCCGCTGCTGGATGTGCCCGGCGACCTTGCGTTCCAGCCAGGTGAGCGGCAATGGTAGCAATAGCAGGGTCGCAATCAGGAACGCGACCTTCAAGACGATTAGGCCAAGGGCGACGATAAGTTCCATGATCCGGACTACTTATTCATCGGGTTGAAGCGCGCGACCGGGCTTTGTCTCCGGCTCGACAATGAGCACTGCGCACACTTGTCAGACTACATGGTACAACGGCGACGCACCTCACACAATGCCGTCGCCGTTGTGCCGTTTGCCGTCGCTGGCTATGATGCCTTCGGGCTCAGGACGTTTTGAGAAGAGTAGTTCGCTGTGCGAGATGAGGCTTCGCGTTTCCGCCTGTTGCACCGCGCGGTCCTGCGTATCAGAAACCGCCGAGGCTCTCATCGCTGCCGAATGAAAGTTCCCTAGCAGGTCAGCTGGCGTCCGGGGAGCTGGACGCCCGGCAGAAACGCAAAAGCTCCTCGAGGGTATGTCGAGGCGCTTTCTGTCAAGCGACTTGCAAGTTGAA